>JANORY010000217.1:0-8077 GCA_031415535.1 Burkholderiales bacterium
ACACGAGCGGCAAGACAAGCGCCCAACCGGCTTGTGCGCCGAGTCCCGCCTGCGTGGCGTAGCGCTCGAATAGGGTGAGCGCCGGGACATGCAGCACATAAACCGGATAACTGGCCGCACCCAGCCACTTAAAAAAGCGCAACAACGAATCCCGCGCGCTCGTTTGTGCGCCCAGGGCGATGACCAATGGAAAGATTGCGAGTACTGCGACGCCGTCGATCACGCCATTTAGTAGGCCCGAGTCCGGTACGGCAAGCGGAGCAGCAGCCAGGATAATTAACAAGACGACGCCGACATTGCTCTTGAATTGCGCACGGCTTGGCCTCAGGCGAAACAGCAACACGCCTGCCATAAATCCGAAGGTGGCGCGCAGCATCCCGTAGACCACTGAACCAAGGCCCCAGGACCAACCCATCTCCAGGCCGTTGTGTCGCAGCGCCACCAAGCCGAGGCACGCGCCGCTGGCGAGTACCAGCCCCCAGAGTATCTTCAGGCTCAGCCTGCGATAACAGCAGGCATAAAGAATGTTGACCGCGACCTCGAACATCAGTGACCAAAAAGCCGTATTCAACGGAAACAGCAGCACGCTATCGCCCAGTCGCGACGGCAGGTACAGGAGCGTCAATGCTGCACTGGTCAGGATCTCCCATGACGACGCATTGGCCGGCGTCCATTTGGACAAGATATTCGGCTCAAACGCAGGACGGGTCAGCATCACTACGGTTGCCAGGCAGACTGCCAACAAGTACATTGGATAGAGTCGGATCAGGCGAATTGCCAGAAAACGCAGCGGCGTCAAGGCACCTGAAAGGAGCTGTCTTTCGTAAGCGTGGGCAATGACGAACCCGCTTAACATGAAGAACAGATCAACCGCCAAATAACTATGCGATTCGGCGCCGGCGGTTCCGAACAACTCGGTATGGCGCGACATGACCATCAGCGCAGCAATCCCGCGCAGGGCATCGAGTGTGTCAAAACGCGGCGCGGCGGTGTTCATGGTCTTACTTCCGCTCGGACTGCGCTCAAGGGTAGCGTTTGCTCAATTCCTCAGCTCGGCCGCGTTGCGGCAAACGATGCTCGTGTATTGAGCTTGTCCAGATGTCGCGACAAGTTGGGATACTGAAAGCGCCAATCGAGTTGCGGCAGGCGGAACTCCAGCCAACTGAGCGTGCAGCCAATCGAGATGTCAGCCAGCGAATATTTGCCTTCGCAAGCCCAGGGTTTGTTGCCGAGGCCGGACGACAGGGTAGCGAGCGCGGCGTTGACCTTACCCATTTGCCGATCGACCCAAGGCTGACTACGCTGGTTTTCCGCGCGCTGCAGCACTTCAACTCGGGCCAGTATGGCGGCATCGAGCAGGCCGTCGCCGAGCGCTTCCCAGGTTTTAACCTCGGCTCGCGAGCGGCTGATGGCCGGGATCAATCGATTAACCGGTGAAACGCTATCCAGATATTCAACAATCACGCGTGAATCGAACATAGCACCGCCGTCTTCCATAACAAGACAGGGGACCTTGCCGAGCGGATTGGCGATGTGAACTTTGCTATCGGTTGACCAGACGTCGTCGAGTTCGAATTTGTATTCGATTTTCTTCTCCGCCAGTACCACCCGAACTTTTCGAACAAAAGGACTGGCGAGCGAACCGATCAGCTTCATGGATCTGGAGCCTGATTGGCGTGCGTGCAGCCCGCGTTTGACGCTGACCTTAGATTTCTCACAATTTTGTCGCTCATTTTGTCACTCAAAGTATAGCAAACAGGGTTTCGATTTTGGACGCGAGTTTTGGTGAATTATCACCGTAGAATTACCGGTATGAGCAGCTTCGAACTAAACGCACTTTCGCCGCTTGACGGCCGGTACGCCAGCCGGCTTACCAGTCTGCGCGGCCTGATGTCGGAGGCGGCATTCATGCGCCAACGGGTCAGGGTGGAGGTCGAATGGTTGATCGCCTTGTCGGATGCCGGCTTGCCTGAACTCAAAGTGCTGCCGCTGGCGGCGCGTGTACGGCTGCGCGAATTGGTTGCCCAGTTTGGCGATGAGCAAGCAGCCCGCATCAAGGCTATTGAGCAGGTCACTAATCATGATGTTAAGGCGGTCGAGTACTTCCTGAAGGAATCGGTCAAGGACGACCCCGATTTGTCACGCAGTGCCGAGTTCATTCACTTTGCCTGCACCTCCGAGGACATCAATAACACCTCACATGCGCTAATGCTTAAGTCGGCACGCGACGACGTTCTGATGCCATCGCTTAGGAATCTGGCCAGCAGTCTGCGGCACCTGGCGCATCAACATGCAGCGGTACCCATGTTGTCCCGCACTCACGGTCAGACGGCATCGCCGACCACCGTGGGCAAGGAAATCGCCAATCTGCTGGTTCGGCTGGAGCGCGGACTCGACGCTCTGGCGGCGGTGCCGCTGCTGGCGAAAATGAACGGCGCGGTGGGTAATTACAACGCACATTTTGTTGCCTGCCCGGAGCTTGACTGGGAGCAGTTTTCACGGCGCGTGGTTGAGTCCTTGGGCTTGATATTTAACCCCTACACGACGCAGATCGAGCCGCATGACTATATGGCCCAGTACTTTGACGCGCTGGCTCGAATCAACACGATCCTGATTGATTTCGACCGCGACATCTGGGGCTATATTTCACTGGGCTACTTCAAGCAGAAGTTAAAGGCCGGTGAGATCGGCTCGTCGACCATGCCGCACAAGGTCAATCCGATCGACTTTGAAAACTCCGAAGGCAATCTGGGTGTGGCCAACGCCTTGTTGCGGCATATGTCCGAGAAACTGCCCATCTCGCGCTGGCAGCGCGACCTGACCGACTCAACGGTATTGCGCAATATGGGCGTTGCACTGGGCTATTCGCTGCTCGCATATGACTCTTGTGCGCGCGGCTTGGGTAAACTCGAAATCGATCATGCACGGCTAGAACAGGATCTGAACGGTGCCTGGGAAATTTTGGCTGAGCCGATTCAAACCGCCATGCGCCGCTTTGGGGTTGAGAATCCTTATGAACAACTGAAAGAGCTGACTCGTGGCCGCGCCATCAACGCCGCAGCCCTGAGCACATTCATCGACGGCTTGCAATTGCCCGAGGCGGTAAAAGCGCGGCTCAAAGCGCTGACCCCGGCGGCCTACATCGGCCGCGCCGCCGAATTGGCCCGCCGCGTCTGAGCTTTAGTTGAATGAGCTTGACTTGAACGAGCTTGACTTGACGGGGTTGAAGCCACGTCCGGCAGACTCGGGAATTTTGATCTAAACTTAAATATTGTTCTCATTAGAACAATCTGGTCTGAACTGTTCGCAGCAGTTCGTTCACTGTATTTGCGCCACCCTTTTTGTTCAACAGGAGCCTGTGATGAAGTCGATTCGTATAGCCCTTGCCAGTTTGATCATGCTGGCACCGTTTGCCGCGCAAGCGCAGTTTGCCAAGCCGGAAGACGCAATCAAATATCGTAAAGCCGCGTTCACCGTAATGGCCTCGCATTTCGGCCGTCTGGGGCCGGTGGTCAAGGGCGAACGCCCGTACAACGCGGAGGAGGTCGCCGCTAACGTCGCAATCGTTGAACAAATGGTCAAATTGCCTTATGTTGCGTTCATTGCCGGTTCTGACAAAGGTGATACCAAGGCCAAGCCTGAAATCTGGGCCAATGAGGCTAAATTCAAAGCCGCAGCCGACACCACGGGCAAAGCGGTTGCGGCGCTCGGTGTGGCCGCGAAAGCCGGTAACCTTGACCAGATCAAGCTGGCCTTTGGTGAGGCCGGAAAATCGTGCAAGGCGTGTCACGACGATTTCCGCAAAGAGTAAGCATCGGGAGCCGACCGGCTCCTGAAGTGATGTGTCGCTCAACGCGCCTTACACCCGAACCGCAATCAGCCTGCATTGGCTGGCGGCGGTTTTACTTTTTGTCGGGTTCGGGTTGGGTCTCTACATGGTCCCCCTGCCGATTTCACCGGCCAAACTGAAGTATTACGCCTGGCACAAGTGGCTGGGAATCACGGTTTTTTTGCTGTTCTGGCTGCGTCTGGCCTGGCGACATTGGCATCCACCGCCCGCTTTGCTGGCGACCGGCTGGCAGCGGTCAGCCGCGCGACTCGGTCATGCGTTACTGTATGCGCTGATGCTGCTGACGCCGATGACCGGCTGGCTGTACAGTTCGTCGGCAGGTGTGTCCACCGTTTATCTGGGGCTTGTGCCCTTGCCCGATTTGATCGGACGCGAGTCCGGGCTGAAGGAGCCGATGAAAATGGTTCACTACGCCTGCGCCATGAGCATGGCCGCTCTGGTCTTGGTCCACGTACTGGCGGCATTCAAGCACCATTGGATCAATCGCGATCAAACTTTGCGTCGCATGTTGCGCTGGAGTCGTTAAATTGCTGAGCCTTACGAATCTTCTCAAGGGTCCTGTAATGCTGCAAAAAGCGCTGTTGTTGCTGGCCGGGGTGTTTGTATTGCTGCCTGCCGGCCAACTCCGCGCGCAGGCAATTGATGTTACGAAGAGCAGCATCAGCGCGACCTTCAAACAAATGAAGGTGCCGATTGACGGCCAGTTCAAAAAATTCAGCGCGCTCATTAGCTTCGATCCCGGCAAACTTGATGCGGCGCGTGCCAGCCTTGAAATCGATATGGCCAGCTTCGATCTGGGTAAGGGTCTGGACGATTACAACGACGAGGTTCGCAAGAAAGACTGGTTTGACAGTCAGCGTTTTCCGAACGCGACTTTTACCGTGACCTCGGTCCGTTCAGTTGCGGCCAACCGGATTGAAGCGGTCGGCAAACTGGGCCTGAAAGGAAAAACGGGCGAGGTTCTGGCTAACATCAGTTGGAAAGACGAAGGTGCGCAGCGCGTGTTTGACGGGCAGGTGCCGATCAAGCGAAATTTTTACGGCATTGGCGAGGGTGACTGGCGCGACACCTCGGTGGTGGCCGATGAAGTCATCGTCAAGTTCCGGATCGTGACGGCACGTTAGGTGTAACGGCTCTGATATGCTCTGGTTCGTTCGCGGGCCTGATCGTTCCGAATGACGCACTAGCACTGGAGAGAAGTAGCATGGGAACGAACATCAACGCCATAGTTATCGAGCATGTCCCAGTTGCGAACTCCCGCCCGCTTGGCAGGCGCGGCTTACAAACTCAATCAATGCACATGTGACTGTGCGTATCGAGGAAGAGACCAGCGGCCCGGTTTCGTCCGATTCTTATGTGACCGATGATCCGGCATTTGGAATTTGGCGTGATCATGAGGATATGAATGATGTCGCTGCCTATGTGCGTAAATTGCGATCGTCGCGATATGGCCGCGATGGCTCGCGAAATGAATCTTGATTCCAGACACTTCCCGAGACGTCGCTATAGTTAGGACAACTTCAAGTGATTCGATTTAAGTCGACAAAGCATAGGGTCTCGTTAGTTCGGCCGGTACTTGGCTTAGCCATGCTGGCAGCCGCCATAAGCACCTCGCAATCGGTATCGGCACAAATGAAGTCCTATACCATCGACCCGTCCCATACCTACCCGAGTTTCGAAGCTTCGCATCTGGGTATTTCCTGGTGGCGCGGGCGCTTTAACAAGAGTAGCGGCAAGGTCTCGCTGGATCGAACGGCGCGAAGCGGCACCGTCGAGGTTCAGATGGACACCGCGTCACTCGATTTTGGTCATAACAAAATGACTGAGACTACGCGCGGCAAAGATTTCTTTAACGCCGAACAGTTTCCGGTCATTTCTTACAAAGGTGCATTCAGTCGCTTCGAGGCGGAGAATCCGGTCGAAGTGAGCGGTGAGCTGACCTTGTTGGGCGTGACCAAACTGGTCACTTTGAAAGTCAGTTCGTTCAAATGTATTACCCATAACCTCTTGAAACGCGAGGTCTGCGGCGCCGATGTTCACGGTTCGTTCAAGCGCTCCGAGTTCGGCATGACTCGCGGCATTCCGATGCCCGAAGAGGCGGTTCGCTTGGCGATTCAGGTTGAAGCGATCATTGATCAGTGAGCGCGCCTGACTATGGCTGAGCGGCACCTTGCGTTAGCTGCAGTTTAGCCCGGCTTCACGGGCCAGTTGACGATGAACCCGACAGCCCCTGCGCACAGGATGAACAGAATCAGGGCCAGCACGCGTGAACCGGTGTCATCGCGGCTGCCGGTATGGCTGCCGGGCAGGTCGCCATTCAGGTCGCCACTCAGCGTACCCTCACTCAGCTTGTCCCCAGTCAACATAGGTTTGATCAGATTCTCTTTCTTGCGAAACAGGTAAAACAGCACCGCCGCCACATGTGTTAACGCCAGTACGATCAGAACCTTCTTATTTAAATGATGCACCGAAGTGAACCAGTTGCTGGTGGCGTTGCTGATGAAGCGCACCAGTGGGCCTTGTTCTGAAATATCATCATTGGCGAACAGGCCGGTTAGCGCTTGCAGCCCGACAAAGCCGATCAGGGCAAATACGGATAAGCTGCCGATCGGATTGTGGCCGAGTGTTTTGACGGCGTTCGGTGCGCCCCGAAGATATTGCCGAATCTGCGCGGGTGTGAACAGGAAACTCTTGAAGCGGGCGTAGCGGCCGCCGAAAAATCCCCACAACACCCGAAAACTGATCAGACTCAAGATAGCGTAGCCGCTATAGAAATGCCAGCGCATCCAGTTACCCCCGATGTTGGCGGTAACAAAAGAGAAAATCATCAATAACACCAGCGACCAATGAACGCTGCGGGTGGGCAGGTCCCAGACTCGAATAGTATGCTTCATAAGCTCACTTTCCCGATGGCTTAAACTCATATCAAGGTTACCGTAAAGTCTCTGTCCATGGCGACCCGATTCCTGCGATCGATTCGATTACTCGCCGAGTGCTATCAGGCCTTCGAGCTAAAGTCTGGTCGCCACGTCCGAACACTCGGCGTGACACCTGCGCAATTCGACGTCATTGCAACTTTGGGATGCACCGAGGGCCTGAATTTTACCGAATTGGCGGCCAAGACACTGATCACCAAAGGCACGCTGTCCGGCGTTATCGATCGGATGCAGGCCAAACGGCTGGTGGTACGCGAACCGATCGAGGGCGATGGCCGACGAGTGCTGGTGCGGTTAACCCGCGATGGTGAGCGCTTGTTTGATCGGATATTCCCGCTTCATATTGCTTATCTGGAGCAAGGCTTCGCCGCCTTTTCAGGCCAAGAGCTGGATCGCTTCGACGAGCAGTTACGTCGCGTTCGTGACGCACTCCGGTAGCGGCTCGTCCGGCTAGCTTCGCACCTCGAAACGGCGCGTCCCGCTACGTGACTCACGGCAGTTCCGGCTCGCCTTCTTTTTTCTTGATTGGCTTGATCAGGTCCTCGCGCTTGACGCCCAGCCACATCGCTACCGCCGCTGCTACAAAGACTGAAGAGTAAATACCAAACAAGATTCCAATGGTCAAGGCCAACGCGAAATAGAACAAGGTCGGGCCGCCCCAGATCAGCATCGCCAACACCATCATTTGTGTGCTGCCGTGGGTGATGATCGTGCGCGACATGGTTTGGGTAATCGCGCTATCGATGACCTCGACGGTGCTGGCTTTGCGCATCTTGCGGAAATTCTCGCGAATTCGGTCGAAAACAACCACCGATTCGTTGACCGAGTAGCCCAGCACGGCCAGGACGGCTGCCAGCACGGAGAGCGAGAATTCCCATTGGAAGAATGCGAAGAATCCCAGAATGATAATGACGTCGTGCATGTTGGCGATGATTGCCGCTACCGCAAACTTCCATTCGAAGCGCAGGGCCAGGTAAATGACGATACCGATAATCACAAACAGCAAGGCTTTAGCACCGTCGATGGCCAATTCCTCGCCGACCTGTGGACCGACAAATTCAACCCGCCGACGCTCGACACCCGGTGTCACCTTGTTCAATGCATTGAGCACGTCATCGGACAGTTGTGCGGTAGTGATGCCCTTTTTTATCGGCAGCCGAATCATCACGTCCTTCGAGGTGCCAAAGGTTTGAACCTGGGCGTCGGTGAAGCCCATACCCTCGACCGTTTTCCGGATCTTCTCAAGATCGGCTGACTGGGGATAGGCGACTTCCATCACGGTGCCGCCGGT
>JANORY010000218.1:0-1192 GCA_031415535.1 Burkholderiales bacterium
GAGTCGAACGAAGTCAGATTGGGGCCGAATCCGCCCCTTCGTTATGCCGATTTCGTCAATAAATTCGGTGATCGTTCGGTAGCGCTGCTGGCCACCGGCGGCTGGATTCGTGACTCGCGCGACAGCGCCTTCATCCCCACCCGTGGCCGCTTTCAGAACTTCAATGTTGAAGCGACCTTGCCCTTGGGTGACCTGCGTTATGTCCGCGCGACCTACAACCATCAGTGGTTTTATCCAATCAACAAGGACCTGACCTTTGCGTTGAATGGCGATCTGGGATTTGGCCGGCCGTTTGGCGGCAATGACTATCCGTTATTTAAGAACTTCTATGCCGGCGGCATTGGTTCGGTTCGAGGTTACGCGCCGAGTTCCTTGGGTCCGGCCCGGGATCCGGTTGATAACATCGCCTTGGGCGGCACGACCCGAATTGTCGGTGCCGCCGAGATTCAAATGCCCTTGCCGGGCACCGGCAACGATCGCAGCTTTCGGACCTTTGTATTCGCCGATGCGGGCAATGTCTTTCCAACCGGCGGCATCGAGCTCAGAGAGCTCCGTTACTCATTCGGTGCTGGGCTAAGTTGGCTCTCGCCGTTTGGGCCGATGAAGTTCAGTCTGGGTTTCCCGGTAGCCAAGCGCGACAATGATCGTACGCAGCGGCTGCAGTTCCAGATCGGCACCGGCTTTTGATCCTGGCCGGATTGACGTCGTGGCGATGCATTGTGAGAGAATCCGATTTTCGGCGAAGGCTGAGCAGAGGCGCATGACTAAACGAACCCTTCAATTCTTCATAAGTGTTGTGTGTGTCGTCGCCGGCAACTGCGCTTGGTCGCAAGAGATTACCAAGCTGGGTTACGTCAATACCGAGCGAATCCTGCGTGACTCCATTCCGGCCAAGGCGGCGCTGCAAAAGATCGAGTCCGACTTCAGCAAACGCGACAAAGAGTTGCAGGATTTGGCGGCCCGGCTCAAAGCCCTGGGCGAGCGGCTTGAAAAAGATGCCTCGATCATGCAGGAGTCGGAACGCGTGCGACGACAACGGGAGTTCGCTGAACTGGAGAAAGATTTTCAGCGCAAACAGCGCGAGTTTCGCGAGGATCTGAATCAGCGCCGCAATGAAGAATTGGCACTGGTCGTTGAGCGCGCTCAAAAAGTCATTAAGCAGATTGCCGAATCCGAAAAGTACGACCTGATC
>JANORY010000219.1:0-1301 GCA_031415535.1 Burkholderiales bacterium
CTCGAAAATGATCAACGCGGTCGCCAATTCAACGGTACCGCATCTGACCGTCATCTGCGGAGCGTCCTATGGCGCCGGCAACTACGGCATGAGCGGCCGGGCCTTCGGCACCCGCTTTAACTTCATCTGGCCAACCGCCAAGATCGCCGTCATGGGCCCCAAACAAATGGCCGGCGTCATGACCATCGTGCAACGCTCGGCGACCGAGCGACGCGGCGAAGTCTTCGACGAAGCCGCCAATGACCAGCGGGTCGCCGCCGTTGAGCATTGGGCGGAAGAACGCTCCAAGGGCTTGTTTGCCACCTCACGGGTGTCGGATGACGGCATGATCGATCCGCGCGATACTCGAACGGTCCTCGCCATCGCACTATCGGCGTGCCACAACAAAGCCGTCAAGGGCACCAAGGAGTTCGGCACATGGCGCATGTGAACACGGTGGATGTCAATAGTGCCGCCGTGACCGTCAAGCCGATCAGACGCCTGCTGGTCGCCAATCGTGGCGAGATCGCGCGCCGAATTATGCGCACCGCCCACAAAATGGGCATTGGCAGCGTCGCCATTTACGCCGACGGCGATGCCGATGCGCCGTTCGTACATGAGGCCGACACCGCCATCGCTCTGCACGGTCGAAGTTCCGCCGAAAGTTATCTGGATATCGACAAGGTCATCGCGGCCTGCCTGCGCAGCGCCGCCGACGCGGTTCATCCGGGCTATGGTTTTTTGTCCGAGAACGCGGCGTTCGCGCAAGCCGTCATCGACGCGGGTCTTATCTGGGTTGGCCCCTCACCCGCTGCCATCCGTGGCATCGGCGACAAACTGGCAGCCAAGCGACTGATGCAATCCATCCAGGTGCCAACCCTCGATGCCCATGAAATCAGCGCCGATGGCGACGCTGCGGCGGCAGCCAAAAAGATTGGTTATCCGGTGCTGGTCAAGGCCGCAGCCGGGGGTGGCGGGCGCGGCATGCGGATTGTCGAATCACCCGAAGGTCTGGCCCAGGCGATTGCCAGTGCGCGTCGTGAGGCAACCGCCTCGTTCAAGGACGGCACGGTATTCCTCGAGCGTTGGCTGACCAAGTCACGCCATGTCGAAATACAAATACTGGGCGATCAGCACGGCAATCTGGTGCACCTGTTCGAGCGCGAGTGTTCGATCCAGCGACGGCATCAAAAAATCATTGAAGAGGCACCCTCACCTGCGGTCAGCGTGGAATTGCGCGAGCGCATGGGTCAGGCCGCGCTGAAGGCGGCGCGGGCGATTGGCTATTACTCGGCAGGAACTGCCGAATTCCTGGTCAGTGG
>JANORY010000220.1:0-3724 GCA_031415535.1 Burkholderiales bacterium
GTCTGGCAGCATTTGATGGCCGACGACGTTTGGCGCCTCGACTACCAAATGGCACCAGATTCCGATCCGGAGCACATTAGCAGTCCAGAGGTGGTCGCCGACCGCTTGCGGCAACACCTGGGTGCAGACGTTGAGTTCGATCTGATCTGGGTTGGGCCGTACGGCTATCGCAGCCATTTAATGGAGACGTTACGACATGGCCGGGTACTTTTCGTCGGCGATGCGGCCCATGTCATGAATCCGTTCGGTGCGCGCGGTGGCAATAGCGGCATCCAGGACGCCGATAACCTCGGTTGGAAGCTCGCGCTGGTATTGGCCGGCAAGTCGAGTTCAGCATTGATCGACAGTTATCACGATGAGCGTCATGAGGGTGCCGAGGTCAATGTAGCAATCACCAACCGCACCGCGCGTTTTCTGGCACCGCGCACACCGGTCGAGCAGATGATCCGCAACTCGGTGATTGATCTCGCGCGCCGTTTTCCGTTTGGCCGCACTTTGGTTAACACCGGCCGGCTATCGACACCGAGCACATACACCAAGTCGTCCATAAACGTCGGTGAGGGCGGCGGCATGTCGGTCCAGAACATGGCCTTGCCGCGCTTCGACGATCTGGTCGGTCTCATGTCACAGGCGCAAGGCAACTTGCTGATCATTGCGCCGGATGTCAACACCGCTTCCTCGGTTCAAGCGAAGCGATTGGCGAGTGAGTACCCGGTACGGTTTGCGCTGCTCGGCGGCACACCGGGCGGCTGGATCGGCATCGACGATAACCACGGCAAACTAACAGCAGCGCTTAAGTTGAGCACCGGTAAACTGGCCATCCTGCGGCCCGATCTTCACTTGGCTGGTATCGTCAGTGCTGGTCAATTGGAAGTCAAACTTCGGCAAATGCATTTGCTCAAGGTCAACGCCAGGACCATTCCTAATGAAGCCGGCAAGGCGGCGAGTCCCAGACATGCGCACTGAGCCCAATCTGCAAGATGCCGATGGCTTCTACACACAACTGGTCGAAGCGCATGAAGGCCTCGACGAAAAACAAAGTTTCGAGCTGAACGCGCGACTGATCTTCCTGCTTGCCAACCAGATCGGTGATTCGCAGGTGCTCAGTGCCTGCATCGCCGCAGCCTGCGGCCGCGCCGGCTAAACCGCTCTGCCGAGTTCAGGCCGCCAGGCACAAACCTAGCACCGCCTTGAATAACGGACTGTCGGCATTGGCCAACTCGTCGCAGATCGTAAAGTGATTTTTGCCTGGCATGGCGATATCACCGGCAAAATTCTTGCGCCATTGTTTGCCGATCAAGGCATTCTGTCTCAAGAACTCGCTGCTTTCATCGGCGCCAACGCTGGTAATTAGGGGGGCATTGACCTTCGGCTTCATGTAGGCCGGACTCAGCCGAGCAACGCTGGCTGCATTCAGACGCAGATCGTCATTCAGGAACTTCGCTCGACGGATCGGCTCAAGATCGTAGACACCGCTGATCGCAACGCCGCCCTTGACCAGATCGGCCGGCAGGTCAGCCGAATAAAACGCCCAGCGCGTGCACATCAGCATGGCGGTTAAATGACCACCGGCAGAATGTCCGCCGACATAAATGCGCGAGCGCTCGTAGCCGTATTTCTCGGCGTTGCGGAACAACCAGGCCAGCGCCCGGACATTTTCCATGACGATATCTTCAATGCTCACTTTGGGTGCTAGGGAATAGTTAACCACCGCCACCGAAACACCGGCTGACACCAAAGACGGCGCGATGAAGCTGAAGTCTGACTTGTCGAGCGAACGCCAATAACCACCATGCAGGAACACAAAAAGCGGTGCACCTTCTTTCTGTGCCGGGAATAGATCGAGCCGCTCGGCCGAACCGTCGCCATACGGCAGATCGTAGAGTGCCGCAAACCGACGGCGCAGCGACTTCGAGGTCGCCGTCCAACCCGCAATGATGTCGGCCGCGTTCGGCACCAGCAGTCGATTGTTATAAGCCTTATTGCAAAAGGCCGGTGTCAAATTCGGAATTGTTTTCATGAGCGCGCTCTTTTGTAATTTTTAATAGTATGCACCATTGCCATTTTGGTACCATTTCTCAATACGGGGATGTAGCTCAGATGGGAGAGCGTCGCGTTCGCAATGCGAAGGTCAGGAGTTCGATCCTCCTCATCTCCACCAGAAACTAAACGGCCGCCCGCAGGGTGGTCGTTTAGTTTCTGCTCGACGCGGGGGAATCGAACTCAGGGTTATTCAGTCGTGACCGCTTGTCCGAACTTCAACAGATTTCCATGCAGGTCGATGACGTACAGCTCGCGCATATTCCATTCGCAATTTTGGGGTGCGTCGAGACGAACACCTCGACCCAGAAATTCCCGGTATGGCGCGTCGACGTCGCCGACCCGCAAGAAGCAAGAGGTGTTCTCGGCGATCAGGCGTTGTGCGCATGGCCAGAAGTGAATCTCGGCGCCGTCACGCGACACAATCGCGTACTGGTTTGCAAGGTACTGGCGTTGCTCGAATCCCAGTTGCTCGACGTAAAAGCTGACCGACTCAGCCAGATCAAGCGAGGCGAGGACAGGGATGGTAGAGTGAATCGCGGTCGGCATAATGCGGTCCAAATCCCTGAAAGGTGACGCTGATTGTACTGATGGCTTGCCAACGAGGATCGTCTGCTGCAGATTCAGCTTCCTCAGTGCTTTGTTGTTTATCGCGTCTAATCTTTCAAGAAATATTGATGCCTATTGCCTGGGATGTTTTCACGCCGTGGTCTGCGCTGGCCGGTGGCCTGCTGATCGGCTTCGCTACATCGATGCTCTGGTTACTCAATCGACGCATCGCCGGCATCAGCGAGATCCTGGGTGGGCTGCTCAAGCCAGTTCGCCGAGATGGCCGTTGGCGCTTGGCCTTCCTGACCGGACTGGTGGTATCGCCACTGGTTTGCCGGATGTTTGCAGCGATGCCAAGTCCACAAATTGACGCATCCTTTGGCTTACTGATCGCCGCCGGATTGTTGGTGGGTCTGGGAACCCGCTACGGCTCGGGTTGCACCAGCGGGCATGGCGTCTGCGGGCTGTCGCGCTTTTCGTTACGCTCACTGGTCGCCACGCTCACCTTTATGGGCGCGGGCTTTGCGACGGTGTTTGTCACTCGTCATCTGATCATGCTCTAAGGATTCGCAATGTTGACGTTCACCGCGCTACTGGCCGGCCTGGTCTTCGGGCTCGGCCTGATCGCCTCAGGCATGAGCAATCCGGCCAAGGTAAAGTGTTTTCTCGATCTGGCCGGTGCCTGGGATCCCTCGCTGGCGTTCGTTATAGCGGGTGCGATTGCTGTCGGCGCGTTGGCGTTCTTTGCTACACGGAAACATACTCGGTCGCTGCTCGGCGCTGAAATGAATTTGCCGAAAGCCGACCAGATCGACCGGCGGCTGGTCATTGGAGGTTCGCTGTTTGGCATCGGCTGGGGCCTTGCTGGCTTCTGCCCAGGGCCGGCTATAGTGGCGTTGGGTATGGTCGAAATCAAGGCGCTGGTATTTGTGGTCAGCATGCTGGCTGGAATGGGCGCATTCGAGTTCCTCGAGGCGTTCAATCGTGACCGACCAATGCCTGAACCGGATGCGCCGTGACTGCATAGCGTCGACTCGATATCAATGATTGCCAGTCGACAAGGCTGACTACGTTTCGTTGATCGCCCAGATCAGCAGTAGATTATTGGCGGGCATCTGACAGTATTGGCCTGACT
>JANORY010000221.1:0-12787 GCA_031415535.1 Burkholderiales bacterium
ATCGAGCAAATGCTCATGGTTGACAGTGTGAACGGCACGCCAAAGCGTTCTGCCGCGCGCGCGCCGAGCATTTCACCATCAACCCACTGCATGCCGGTCAGTCCGGTTGGCGCGATCGCCACCGGCATGGTCACCGGCTCACCGATCATGGTGCTGGCGGTGTTTCGTCGATCGACATTGATGGCGACCCGCTGGCGGATTCGAATCGCCTCGAGATCATAGGTGTTGGCGCGGTAGGTGCCTTCGCTGTAACTGCCCGAATCGGCGTAGTCGTAAAACGCCCGCGGAACGCGCTTTTGCGCCAACCGGCGCAAATCTTCAATACAGGTAATCACGTGAGCCATAGTTCCATCCTCAAGCTCGCCAGGCAGGGCGGGCGCTGATCGGAAAAATTCGCAATTGGGGATGTTAGGTCGCTGCCTGACTCAGCGCACCACAATTTAGCAAAAGTGTTCCGAAATCGACTCGCCAATGCGCTATTTCTTCAGCGAGTCTTTTTCCAGTTGTTCGCAAACGACTTGAATCCAGGCGGCAAATGCGGTCGCTGCACGATTCGGATTCAGTATCTGAATGCAAAAACCGCGCACCGATTGCGCATACACTGGAAACGCGCAGACCAGTTCCGCGCGCTTAATCCAGGGTAACGCGAGGCTCCGGCGGCCCAACACAATGCCTTGGCCGGTAGCGGCTGCCTCAAGCGCCATTTCGATCTCAGCCAGTTTGGGGCCTCGACGCGGTTCGGGTAACGAAATGCCAGCGGCGACGAACCAGGGTTGCCAGGGTTCCTGCGGGCAGGCCAACAAGTGCCCTCGGCCAATGTCGGTGGCGATTCTAAGTTCGCCCAAGCTGCGCAAATAAGTAGGTGTGCACATTGGAAAGATCGGTTCGAACAGCAATCTGGCCAGCGGCGCCTTGGCGATGTCGAAGCTGATCTGAACGTCCGGTGCGCCGGTGTCGAGTGAGGGTGACCGGGGTGTCCCAAGCATTTCGAGTTCGATGCCTGGGTGGCTACGATCGAATTGAGGCAGTCGCGGCACCAGGACGTTAGCGGCAAAACCAGGCGGCGCGACAACCTGCAGTTGTTCGCCGCGTTGCTGTTTGCGACGGTTGGTGGAGATTCTCGACAACTGCGCCAACGCAATCTTGACATCGTCGAGATACTCGAGGCCGACCGGAGTTAGTATTAACTTTCGACTGGAGCGATAAAACAGTAATGCCCCCACCAGTTCCTCAACCGCCGTGATCCGTTTGGTAATCGCGCTGGTGGTGATGTCAAGATCGATCGCAGCCTGCTCAAACGACCCCAACCGAGCGCAAATCTCGAAGGCTTGCAGTCCCTCAAGGGTAGGCAGTCGCAACGCAGCGGTCATGTGAGTCACCTGTTTTTGCGCAGTTTCGGAAGTCAAGTTTACATTTTGGACCTTGAATTTAACAGTATCTGAGTATCTGGATTTTGGTTAACCAGATTGACAAGCGCCGTGCGACATGAGAACTTAACTGGCGTTAATTGGGCTTGGGCTTGTCATGGCTTACACTCGCACCCGAGTACTTCGGTTTGGCGACTAATAATTATTTGGAGACTACGATGACCCGGAAACTAAAATGGCTAACTTGGCTGGCTGGTGCCTGCGTTTGGATGACCACCGTGCTGCCGGCCTCGGCACAAACAGCACCAACGCCACAAACCGCACCGATCAAGATTGGCCTGGGAATCGCCCAGACTGGTGCCTTAAGCGGCGGCGGCAAGGCCGCATTGGTCGCACTGCAACTCTGGCGTGATGACGTTAATGCCAAAGGTGGTTTGCTCGGACGAAAAGTTGAACTGATCTCCTACGACGACCAGTCGAGTGCCCAGACCACGCCCGGGATTTACTCCAAGCTGATCGACGTTGACAAGGTCGATCTGCTGATTGCGCCGTACGGTACGGTGCCGACCGCGCCGTTAATGCCGATGATGAAGCAGCGTGGCTTGTTGCTTATGGGTAATTTTTCGTTCCAGGCGAACCACGCGGTCAAGCACGACATGTGGTTCAACAATGCGCCGTGGGCCGATGCCGGCAGTTGGTCTGATGGCTTCTTCAAGCTGGCTGGCACTGCCAATGCCAAAACGGTTGCTTTTCTCGCCGCTGATCAAGAATTCGCCCAGAATCTGGCCAATGGTGCCAAAGTCATCGCCACCAAACTGGGACTGAAGACGGTCTACGACCAGAACTATCCGCCGTCCACCGTTGATTTTTCATCGATGATGCGAGCGATTCGCGCGGCCAAGCCCGATGTCGTCTTTGTGATGTCCTATCCGAACGATTCAACGGCGATCGTCCGAGCGGTCAGCGAGATCGGCGTTGGCGACTCGGTCAAATTGTTCGGCGGTGGCATGGTGGGTCTGCAGTTCACGCCGATCATGGAAGCACTCGGCTCGAACCTGAATGGCATCGTCAATTACAACAGTTATGTGCCGGGGCTCGAATTACCGGGTATCAAGGATTATTTGGAGCGCTACAGCAAACGCGCGGTTGAAGCCAAGGTTGATCCGCTGGGGTATTACATTACGCCTTATAACTATGCGATTGGCCAGATGATCGAGCAGGCGGTGAACGCGACCAAGACCCTGGAGCACAAGAAACTGGCCGAGTACATCCGCGCCAACGAAATGAAAACCATTGTCGGTAGCTACAAATTTGGTCCCGACGGCGAGCGCACCAACCCGGCGGTACTGATGGTTCAATTTCGCGGCATTGTGGATAAGAACCTGGAGCAGTTCCGCCAGCCCGGCAAACAGGTCATTCTTGACCCGAGCAATCTGAAAAACGGTGAGATCATCATGCCGTTCGAAGCCGCCCGCAAGTAAGGATCAATTGCTTACGCGCTTGCCGATGTAATGTCGTTCTCATTCGAGCTGCTGGCTGACGCCGTAGTCCTGGGCATTTTGCTGGGATGTTTCTATGCGGCTGTCAGCATCGGGCTGTCGGTGTCGTTCGGCCTGCTCGACGTACCGCACATCGCCCATCCGGCCTTCGTCGTGCTGGGCTCGTACGGTACCTGGTATCTGAGCAACCTCGGCCTGGATCCGATCGTCGCGGGCCTCTTGCTGATGCCGCTGTTTTTCGTGTTCGGCATCGGCATGTACCGGTTCTATTACGAGACCTTCGAGAAGCGCGCGACCGATATCGGTGTGCGTGGACTGGCGTTCTTTTTTGGCATAGCGTTCATCATCGAAGTACTGCTGGTTATCGTCTTTGGTGTTGATCAACGCATGGTGCAGGCCAACTATATCGGCAAGGCACTGAGTATCGGCGACATGCGCCTGCCCTATCGGATGATTGTCGCCTTTGTCATGGCGCTGCTTTTGACGATCGCACTGACGCTCTACATGGGCAAGACCTTCACCGGCCGCGCGATCAAGGCCGTGGCGCAAGACGAACCGGCCTTGCGCCTGATGGGCGCGGACCCGGTCAAGATCAAGCAGTGGGCGTTTGGCATTGCCACGGCAGTGGCTGCGCTGGCGGGCAGTCTACTGATCATCGTCGGGCCGGTTGAACCGACCATGGATCGCGCCTACATTGGTCGGACCTTTTGTGTGGTGGTGTTAGCCGGTCTGGGCAGCATGTCAGGTACCTTGGCGGCCGGCATTATCCTGGGCGTCACTGAATCGATCGTGTTGACCATGCTCGGTGCTTCCTGGGCACCGGCGGTGGGGTTCGGTTTGTTGCTGGTGGTCCTCGGTATTCGGCCGCAGGGCCTGTTCGGTCGCTGATGGGTACACTTTAAATGAGGGTACGCATCAAATGACCAAGGGTTCGAATCTCGGATTTGCGGTGGCTGCCCTGACGGTATTTGGCTTGGCGATGTTTGCCGCGCTGACCATCAAGAACGAGTACTTTTTCTTCGCCGGCTACATGGTGTTGATCGCCATTGTCATGGCCAGCGCCTGGAACATCCTGGGCGGTTACGCCGGCTACGTGAACTTTGGCGGTGCGGCGTTTTTCGGTATTGGCTCGTATACCTCGGTAGTCTTGATCAAGGCCGCCGGCTGGCCCTTGCTGCTACAGATTCTGATCGCAGCGGGCGTGGGGGCGCTGCTCGGCTTCGCCTTGGGATTATTAACCTTGCGTTTGCGCGGAATCTTTTTTTCGATTGCCACGGTTGCCATCACCATTATTCTCGAAACCGTCATCATCAACTGGCGGTTTGTTGGTGGTGCCACCGGTGTACAGTTGCTGCGCCCGCCGGTCATGGAACCGTTCGACTCCTACATCAAGATGTTATTTGTAGTGGCTGTGCTGTTGGTGATTGTCGCCGTGACGATTGCGCGCTACATCGAAACTTCATGGTTGGGGCGTGGCCTGCGTGCGATTCGCGATAACGAATCGGCCGCCGAATGTTCCGGTGTACCGACCTTGAAGCTGAAGCTTTTTGCCTGTGCCATTTCCGGTGCGCTGATGAGTGCAGCCGGTGCGCCGGGTGCAATGTATTTATCGTTTGTTGAGCCGGCCTCGGCGTTCAATATGAATCACTCGGTATCGGCGCTGGCGATGCCGATCATCGGAGGCACAGCCCATTGGATGGGTCCGATCCTCGGTGGCCTGTTGCTGGGAACCACCCAGCAACTGGTGCAGGTAACCATCTCGTCCGAGCTCAACGTGCTGGTAGTTGGGGTTTTGCTGGTGCTGTTCGTCGTGCTGGCGCCAGAAGGCATTGTTGGGCTTTGGCGTCGGTTTCGAGGCGCAAAGTCATGAGCGTTGGCGCTGCAAACTCACCGCCCTTGTTGGAAGTCAACCGACTCTCGAAGCAGTTTGGCGGATTTGCCGCGCTGACCGAGGTCAGTGTGTCGATCGCCCCGGGCGAGCGCTTCGGTCTGATTGGCCCGAACGGATCGGGCAAGACCACGCTGATCAATTGCATCTCGGGTGCCTTGCGCAATGACACGGGCTCCATCAAGTTTGCCGGCAAAGATATTTCCAGCCTGCCGGCTTACAAGCGGACGCTGCTGGGGGTTGCGCGCAGCTTTCAGATTCCGAGGCCGTTCGCAAGCATGAGTGTGCTGGAAAACTTGCTGGTTCCGCTGGAGTATGTTGTCCATCGCGGGCGGGTGGCGCTGCCCGGGGCAAAGTCTAATATCGAAGACGAAGCGATGGAGATTCTTCGTCAGATGGGTCTGGCCGATAAGGCATTGACCGCGTCGAACAAGCTGTCCCAGGTTGAGTTACGCAAGCTCGAACTGGCGCGCGCAATGGCGGCGCAGCCGAAGTTGCTGATCTCAGACGAGGCAATGGCTGGGCTATCGGGCAACGAAGTGCAGGAAGTTCTGCAGATCTTGTTCAAGATGAATGAGCGCGGTATTACGATCATCATGATCGAGCACATCATGCAGGCGGTCATGAAGTTTTCGCAACGCCTGATTTGTCTGGACGCGGGCAAAATCATCTGCGAAGGCACGCCGCAGGATATGCTCGGCAATCCCGACGTCCAGCGCGCCTATCTGGGTGCCTGACGAATGAGTATCCGATGAGCGCCGCTGCCTCGCTTCGCCTGATGGTTACCGGCATTGATGCGGGATATGGAGCTGTCCGTGCGCTCCACCAGGTTTCGATCACCGTCAATCAAGGCGAGACCGTGGCGCTGTTGGGCACCAACGGTAACGGCAAAAGCACGTTGATGAAATGTGTCATGGGGTCGGTGCGACCGAGCCAAGGCACTGTGGTCCTGGAGCTGGGCGGCGTAGCCCACGATCTGACTCGACTCTCGACCGAACAGATTGTCGGTCTGGGGGTGGCGTTGGTGCCCGAGGGCCGGCGCCTGTTTCCGAAGCTGACTGTCGAAGAAAATTTGCTGCTCGGTGCGTTCAGGCCGGCGGCGCGGCCCGATATCGCCAAGAATCTGGCGTTTAACTACGAAGCGTTTCCGATCCTCAAGGAGCGTCGTACCCAGTTGGCGGGTTCAATGTGGCGGTCAACAACAAATGCTGGCGATTGCACGGGCGCTCATGTCCTCGCCCAAACTATTGCTGGTCGACGAGCCCTCGGTGGGCCTGTCGCCGTTGCTGGTTTCGCAGACCATCAGCAAGCTGCGCGAGCTCAAGGAACAATTCGGCTTGACGGTTTTGATGGCCGAGCAGAATTTTCATCAGGCGGTGCGAATTGCCGACCGCGGTTACGTCATCGTGCATGGTGAAATTGTGTTCGAGGGCAAGACGGTTGCCGAGCTTGAGAACAATGATCTCGTCAAGAATTACTACCTGGGAACGGCCTGAGGGTATTTTTCGATGGGCTATTGTTCTACCTTGTTATACCGACCAAAATCAGGCGGGCCGGATTATGAACCAGGATTCGCAAATCGTTATACTGCGCTAGCAGCAGCCAAACAGAGTCCGACGCGCGGATCTGTGTTGCTCCTAAAACAATAAATTCCGAGGAGACTGGAATGAAGTCATTGTTAACGGATGCCTTAGCGGCGTTCAAGCGTTCTGTTCAACACCGGCGGGTACGCCGTAGTGTGGTGCTCGCAGCGAGCGCAATGGGTGCCGCGTTGTTGATGCCGGCACAGTCATTCGCCCAGGCGTTTCCGAACCGGCCGATTACCATCGTAGTGCCCTGGGGTGCCGGCGGTGGCACCGACGCAACGGCACGAATCATTGCAGCGCTGCTCGAAAAGGATATCGGACAACCGGTGAACGTTGTGAATCGAACCGGTGGCAATGGCGTGGTCGGACATTCCGCAATAGCGACGGCGGCACCTGACGGTTACACGCTGGGCATGATCACGGTTGAGATTTCCATGCTCAAGCATGCCGGCCTCTCGCAACTCACTTACGCCGACTTCACTCCGCTGGCATTGATGAACAGCGACCCGGCCGGTGTTACCGTCAAGGCCGATTCTCCGTACAAAAACATGGCCGATCTGGTGGCGGCGATTAAAGCTAATCCCGGTAAGCTGAAAGCCTCCGGTACGGGGCAGGGTGGTATCTGGCACTTGGCGTTGGCGGGTATGTTGCGCGATTTGAAGCTCGATCCGGCGACTGTACCGTGGGTACCTTCGAACGGAGCCGGTCCGGCCATGACCGACCTGGCTGCTGGCGGGATTGATCTAGTCACCTGCTCGCTGCCGGAAGCCCGCTCGCTGATCGATGCCGGCAAGGCGCGGCCGCTGGCCATCATGGCGAGCGAGTCGTCGGCCTTGTTTCCGAATGTTCCGACCTTGAAGGACGCAGCCGGATCGGCCTGGACGGTGGGTGCCTGGCGCGGTATGGCAGCACCAAAAGGTCTGCCGCCCGAAGTCGCGGCCAAGCTCGGTGCCGCCTTGAAGAAAATTCATGAAGGCAAGGAGTTTCGCGACTTCATGTCGCAGCGTGGTTTTGGTCTGCTTTATGCCGATGCCAAAGGTTTCGAGCAGTTCATGGTCAAGGGAACTGATGACATGGGCGTTGTGATGAAAGCGCTGGGCCTGGCCAAGTGAAATTTAATGACGCAATTAGCGGCAGCGTGCTGCTCGCGATTGCGCTGGCGGTTCTGATCAACATTCGGAACTTTCCAAAAATTCCGGGCCAGAACATTGGCCCGGCCGCTTTTCCGGGTTTGCTGGCCTCCCTGCTGGCCGTCTGCGCGGTATTGCTGATCGTCAAGGGATTGCGCAGCCGCAAGCGGATTGAAATTCGACCATCAGAATCGACCGACCCGACAGCCTCGACTAACCCGACCGACCCGACCGCAATTGTCTCGCCGCGCGAATGGCTGGCGATTGGCCCCTGGCTTCGATCGCCAGCGCAGTTGCGGAACTTCCTGGTCACCGTCGGCAGTCTGCTGTTCTATGTTTTCGCCTCGGAATTTCTTGGCTTTATTGTCGCCTCGATCCTCATTCTGATCGTGATGTTCGTCACCCTGGGTGTGCGGCACAAACTGATCGTGCCGATTGCGTTCGGCGTCACGCTGGTCATTCATCTGGTGTTCTACAAGGGTCTGCGCGTGCCCTTGCCCTGGGGCATTCTGATGCCATTCGCGTGGTAGCCAAACAAGGCGGCTCACGATGACCTGGGCGGTGCTGAATCAGGCGTTCTGGCTAGTCTGCGACCCCTATGTGTTGCTGGTCATCTTGTGCTCGGCGCTGTTTGGCCTGTTCGTCGGCTGCATCCCCGGCCTGACCGCCACCATGGCAACTGCGCTGCTCGTGCCGATCACCTTTTTCATGCCGCCGGTGCCGGCCGTGGCAGCGATTGTCACGGCGACCGCGATGGCGATCTTCTCCGGCGACATCCCGGGTGCCCTGCTCAGAATTCCCGGTACACCGGCCTCGGCCGCCTATACCGACGAGGCGTACGCCATGACCCTGAAGGGCCAGGCCGAGACCGCGCTGGGTGCCGGGCTGGTGTTCTCGGCGATTGGCGGCCTGTTCGGCACCATCGTCATGATCCTCTTTTCGCCGGCGCTGGCCGAGGTGGCACTAAGCTTCAGTTCGTTCGAGTATTTCTGGCTGGTGGTGTTGGGCCTGGCCGGCGCGGTGTTCATCGGTAATGCGAGCGTCTTGAAAGCTTGTATCTCGTTGCTGCTCGGCTTGCTGATCGCCTGTATTGGCCTTGAGAATCCGGCCGCGTATCCACGGTTTACCTTCGGATTAAATCAACTGATGAGTGGCGTCGAGTTGATTCCGATGATGGTCGGCATGTTCGCGGTTTCCGAGTTGCTGCGTTATGTCACCAGTATGGATCCGCCGCTGGCGATCGCGACCAAGAAGCTGGGCAGTGTCTTCTCCGGCATGGGTGGCCTGCTGTCGAAGTATCGTTGGCCGTTGCTGCGCGGTAGCGCCCTGGGAACCATCATTGGCATTCAGCCGGGTTCCGGTGCCGATATGGCCTCCTGGATGTCCTACGCCATGAGCAAGCGCTTCTCCAAGGAGCCGGAAAAGTTTGGCACTGGCCATGTCGAGGGCATTGTTGAATCCGGTGCCGCCAACAACTCGTCGCTGGCCGGCGCCTGGATTCCGGCGATTGTGTTTGGCATTCCGGGTGACTCCATCACCGCCATTGCGATTGGCGTGCTCTACATGAAGAACATGAATCCGGGGCCGATGATTTTCGTCAACAACCCGCAGAACATTTACGCCATCTTTCTGGTGTTCATCCTGGCCAACATCATCATGGTGCCGCTTGGTTGGTTGACCATCAAACTGGCCACCCGAATTCTGAAGGTCGCCCGCAACATCCTGATGCCAACTATCCTGGTGTTCTGCATCGTCGGCTCCTTTGCCATCAATAATTCGGTTTGGGGCGTGGCGTTAATCTTGATCTTCGGTCTGTTTGCCTTTTTAATCGAGGAGAACGGTTTTCCGGTGGCACCGGCCATCCTCGGGGTGGTGCTGGGCACCATGATGGAAGAAAACTTCGTAACCTCCATGATCAAATCCGACGGCAAGCTCAGCGTCTTCTTCACCCGGCCAATAGCCATGTGGCTGGCAGCCGCCACCTTTGTGATTTTGCTGTGGCCGGTTGCGGTCTGGGCGTGGCGGCGCGTGCGTCAGTAGCGTGCGTTTGTAGCGTCCGTCCGTAGCGCCCGACGGTAGCGCTCGGTCGGCACCAATCAGTCAGTAATTTCTTCGAGATGCTCGACCGAGCCTGTCTCGTTGACGGTTTCGATTCGAACCTTGAAGCCCCACAACCGGAACAAGTGCCGCATGACCTCTTCGCGGTCGTCGTTTAGCGGGCGACCGCGGTGCAATTGATGGCGCAAGGTCAGGCTGCGGTCACCATCGCGCTGGTAGCCGACCACTTGAATGTCGGGCAACTGGTTATCGCGGTTGTATTGTTGCGCGAGCAACTTGCGAACGCGCCGGTAACCCTCGTCGTTGTGAATACTGTCAATCTTCAAGTAGTCATTGTCCTGATGATCCGCCACCGCAAACAAGTGGAATTCGCGGATCACGTGGGGCGATAAAAACTGGCCGATGAAGGATTCATCCTTAAAATTGCGCATCGCAAAGTCAAGCACTTTGAGCCAGTCGCCGCCGGCAATATCCGGAAACCATTGACGATCTTCAGCCGTCGGCGCGTCGCAGATCCGGCGGATGTCGCGCATCATCATGAAGCCCAGCGCATACGGGTTCAGACCACCATAACCGCGCTCATCGAAGCCTCTTTGGGTCACGACATTGGTGTGCGAGGCCAGCACTTCGAGCATAAAACTATCGTCAACCTGGCCCTTGTCGTAAAGGCGATTGAGTAAGGTGTAGTGCCAGAAGGTCGCCCAGCCCTCATTCATGACCTTGGTCTGGCCCTGCGGGTAGAAGTACTGGGCCATTTTGCGAACGATGCGCGCGACTTCGCGTTGCCAAGGTGCCAGCTTCGGTGAGTATTTTTCAACGAAATAAAGCAGATTCTCTTCCGGGTCGACCGGAAACCGCGCACCCCCGACCGCCTCCGCCTGGCTTTTCTTGTGCGGCAAGGTGCTCCAGATCTCGTCGTATTGAGTGTACGCATAGTCTTCGCGATTACGCTGTCGCGCCGCCTCGCCCGCCACCGACAAGGGCTTAGGATGACGATAGCGGCTGACCCCGAAATCGCTGAGCGCATGGCAGGCGTCAATGGTTTCTTCGACGGCGGCATGGCCGTAGCGTGACTCGCAATCCATGATGTATTTGCGTGCGAACACCATGTAGTCAATGATGGCGTCAGCGCTGGTCCATTGCCGGAAGAGATAGTTGCCCTTGAAGAAGGAGTTATGTCCGTAGCAGGCGTGCGCAATCACCAGCCCCTGCAGGGGCATGGAGTTGCCTTCCATCAGATAAGCGATGCACGGGTCCGAGTTGATGACAATTTCATAGGCCAATCCGCGCGCGCCCTTGCGATAATCGCGTTCGTTGCGAATGAACTCCTTACCGTAGCTCCAGTGCGGGTAGCCGATCGGCA
Source organism: Burkholderiales bacterium (assembly GCA_031415535.1). Lineage (GTDB taxonomy): Bacteria > Pseudomonadota > Gammaproteobacteria > Burkholderiales > Burkholderiaceae_E > JANLTP01. The sequence goes on from JANORY010000221.1 coordinate 10,892, forward strand.
ATCCGACCGATGCGTAGGCGTCGAGCATTTGCTCGGCGCTGATGACCTCGATCTGGTTCGGATAGCAATCGAGCTTGTATTCATTGCGCGCTACTTCGCCAATCGCCTTGTCGTAGGCGTCGATCAGCTCAAAACTCCATTCGCCGCCGTGCGACAAGGGTTTGGTCGAGCGTTTTGACGTCATCTCAACCACCTCTCAAGCAGCAGTTTTGCTGAATAAGCGCCGGAACACCGGGTAGATATTCGAACGCTCATGAACCTCGGCCATATCGAAATGCGCCGCGTCGATCCGTCTGTAGGCGGCGGCCAGGGTCGAAAGCCGCGACTGCTGTTCGCCGGTTTCAATATAGGCGAAGTGCCGTACCTTGGGCATCAGGGTTTCCTCCAGGTAGCCGCGACTTTTCTCGGGGTCGGCACCGAAGGCATCACCGTCGGAGGCCTGGGCACCGTAGATGTTCCATTGGCCGTGAGGAAAACGTTCGGCCATGATTTTGCCCATCAAGTGCAAGGCCGAGAGGACCACGGTGCCGCCGGTCTTCGGGTCATTGAAGAAGCGTTCTTCGTCGACTTCCTCGGCGTCGTCGGTGTGCCGTACAAAAATGACCTCGACTTTTTCGTATTTGCGGCTCAAAAACATATAGAGCAGGGTAAAGAAGCGTTTGGCGAGATCTTTCTTGCCTTCATCCATCGACGCGGAGACATCCATCAGGCAGAACATGACCGCCTGGCTGCGCGGCAAGGGCACCTGTATTCGATGCCGATAACGCAAATCAAGATCGTCGAGAAAGGGCACCCGTTTGATCCGGCGCCGCAACTCCAGTATTTCAAGCTCGAGCGGCTCGCGCTCACTGGCCGTGAGTAGCGACAGGTCCTGTGATTCCAATTCGGCGAGCCTGTGCTTCAAGCTGCCGGTCAGCGCGATGCGTCGGCCCAGCGCGTACCGCAAGGATCTTGGAATCGACAGGTTGGTGGGTGCTCCGGAGTGTGTATAGCCGGCGCGCTGCAACCTGAACTCTTTAATCTCACCGACAGCGGTACGGGCCATGTTCGGCAACGCCAGGTCGTCGAAAAAAATCTCCATGAACTCTTCGCGCGACAGCACAAAGCTGAAGCTGTCTTCGCCGTCGCCTTCACCGCCCTCGTTGCCGCTGCCTTTGCCCTGGCCGCCTTGCGGGCGCTCGATCTGATCGCCCTTCTGGAACTTGCGGTTGCCCGGATGCACGGACTCATGATCACCGCCGGCACCGTGCCGGAACGCCGGCTCGGCAATATCCTTGGTCGGAATGTTGACGGTGCCGCCGCGCTCCATGTCCTTAATGGACCGGTCGGCGACCATATCGCCCACCGCGCGCTGAATATGCGCCTTGTAGCGGCGCATAAAGCGTTCCCGGTTGACCGCACTCTTGTTGCGGTCGTTCAGCCGACGATCAATGACGACGGACATGATTTACTGTGACTTGCGAACCCGCAAATACCATTCGCATAACAGGCGCACCTGTTTTTCGGTGTAGCCTTTTTCGACCATGCGTGCGACAAAACTTTCGTGTTTGCGTTTGTCCTCGGCCGATGCCTTGGCGTTAAAGGAAATAACCGGCAGCAGTTCTTCGGTATTCGAGAACATCTTTTTCTCGATGACTTCGCGTAGCTTCTCGTAACTGGTCCACGCCGGGTTCTTGCCGCCGTGATTGGCGCGCGCCCGCAACACAAAATTGACGATTTCGTTACGGAAGTCTTTCGGATTGGCAATTCCGGCCGGCTTCTCAATCTTCTCGAGTTCAGCGTTTAATTGCGCACGATCGAAGCTCTCGCCGGTTTCCTGATCGCGATAGTCTTCATCCTGAATCCAGTAATCGGCATAAGTCACATAACGATCGAAGATGTTCTGGCCGTACTCGG
>JANORY010000222.1:0-1230 GCA_031415535.1 Burkholderiales bacterium
GTTCGGTCTGCTGGTGCGCTTAAGCTTGGCGGGTGAAAAAGTAATTGGTGAGGAACGATTGCTGAGCAATCTGGGCGAGCGGGTGCGCGATGTTCGCCAGGGTCCGGACGGTTATGTCTATTTGTTGACGGACAGCCCGAACGGTCGCATCCTGAAACTCATGCCCTGAATACGTCATGCCCTGAATACGATCAGCACGACTGTCGACTAAACTGCGGGTTCTTCGGCCGATCATGGTCATCACACCTAAGGTTTCCAAATGACACCGTTTGTCCAGTTGGCCGGCTCCGCAGGTATTGCGGCGGGACTCTTCATCAGTTGCGCGATCGGCTTGAACAGCGCGGCGCACGCTCAAGGCCGCGATATCAAGATCGCGCATATTCATTCCAAGACCGGGCCGCTTGAGGCTTATGGCAAACAAACCGCGACCGGCTTCATGCTCGGTCTTGACTACGCAACCGGCGGCACGATGACCCTGAACGGCCGCAAGTTGCAGGTGATTGAGAAAGACGATCAGGGCAAACCTGATCTGGGCAAATCCTTGCTGGCGGCTGCTTATGGCGACGACAAGGTCGACATCGCGGTTGGACCGACTTCGTCCGGCGTCGCTCTGGCCATGTTGCCGGTTGCTGAAGAATACAAAAAAATCCTGTTGGTCGAACCCGCAGTCGCCGATTCAATTACCGGCGATAAGTGGAATCGCTATATTTTCCGCACCGGCCGCAACTCCTCGCAAGATGCGATTTCAAACGCTGTGGCGCTCGACAAAGACGGCGTAACGGTGGCAACTCTGGCGCAGGACTATGCGTTTGGCCGTGACGGCGTGAAAGCGTTCAAGGAAGCGTTGAAGAAAGCCAAGATCGTTCACGAGGAGTATCTGCCAACCAACACCACCGACTTTACCGCCGGCGCACAGCGCCTGTTCGATCGCTCAAGGACAAGCCGGGCCGCAAGGTAATTTTTATCATCTGGGCCGGCGGTGGCGGTAACCCGTTCAAGATTGCCGATATGGATCCGAAGCGCTTCGGCATCGAGCTGTCGACCGGTGGCAACATCTTGCCGGCAATGGCGGCCTATAAGAATTTCCCCGGCATGGAAGGATCAACTTATTACTACTTTGCCATTCCGAAGAACCCGGTCAATAACTGGTTGATCGCAGAGCACTACAAGCGCTTCAAGACGCCACCGGATTTCTTCACTGCGGGAGGCATGGCGGCAGCTTTGGCGGTG
>JANORY010000223.1:0-1793 GCA_031415535.1 Burkholderiales bacterium
CCGACCCCAGCCCCGTCCCCGGCCCCGGCGTGAGCACTGTCGAAAGCCTAATACCCAGTCGTCAGGACGTTGAAGAGTTTCTGTTTCGCGAAGCTGCCCTGTTGGATGCCTGGAAGCTGACCGAGTGGCTGGCCTTGTTTACCGACGATGCGGTTTATCAGGTGCCGACCACCGATCTGCCGCGCGACGCATCACCGGACACCAGCCTGTTCTTTATCGCAGATGATCGCTTTCGGCTCTCAGAGCGCGTATTGAGACTCGGCAAGCGCGGTGCCCATGCCGAATTTCCGCACTCACGTACCCGGCATATGGTTACCAACGTTCTCATTGATGAGCGCATCGGTGACGAGCTGATCATCTCCGCTGCATTTGCGGTACATCGCTTTAAAGCGGGTATTGCCGATCTGTACGTCGGCAGTTATCGCTATCGTTTGGCTTTGGTTGACGGTGCACTGAAGATTCGCGAGAAGCGATGCATACTCGACCATGATGTCTTGCGACCGCAAGGGCGCATTAGTATTCTGCTTTAGCTGAGTGAACCAAGCAATGGGTGAAAGAACCGTTCTGAGCGGCGAAGGCTTGCGTCGATTCGAGAAACAAACCGTTGTAGTTACTGGTGCGGCACGCGGCATCGGTTTTGCGATTGCGAGCCGGTTTGCGGCCGAAGGTGCCAACGTGGTAATCGCCGATCTAGCTTTGGCAGACGCGCAAACGGCGGCTGAAGAATTGACCAAGGCCCATGGTGTATCGGTGCTCGCCTCGGGCGGCGATTTGGCCGATGAAGAAACCGTCAGGCAACTGCATGAGGCGAGTCGTCAGCGGTTCGGTACAGCCGGTATCCTCGTCAACAATGCTGGCGGCGGGGTCATTCTGCCGTTTCTGAAGCACACACCTAAAACCTTGCGCGCCACCATTGACCGCAATCTGTGGACAGTACTGTGGTGCTCGCAAGTGTTTTTGCCGGATATGGTGGCCGCTGGCTACGGTCGCATCGTCAACATGGGTGCTGACTCGGTGCGCAATGGTCTGGTTGATCATGCCGCCTACAACGCAGCCAAGGGTGGCGTGCACGGCTTGACCACCGGGCTGGCGCGCGAGTTCGCGCAATCGGGCATTACCGTGAACACGGTGGCACCGTGCGCGGTCAATAGTGACCAACTGGCGAAGTTTGCAGCCGATAAGCCCGAAGTGGCAGCGCGCTTCTTGAGTGTCATCCCGATGGCACGCGCCGCCGAACTTTCTGAAGTTGCTTCAATGGTGGTTTATCTGGCCTCACGTGAAGCATCGTTTGTGACCGGGCAGGTGATCAGCGTGAACGGCGGAAGCACGATGCTTTGAAGGTCGTGGAACGTCGTACTCAGGCCGAACGCAGTGAGCAGATGCGCCGCCGTATTCTGGATGCGGCCGTCAGTCTGCTGAGCGAAAAAGGCTATGCCGGTTTTCGTACTGCTGAGGTAGCCGAAGCGGCTGGTGTTTCGCGCGGCGCGCAGACGCATCATTACCCGACCAAGGATGCGCTGGTCCTGGCGGCACTCGAACATGTTTTTCAAACCGCCTCGCAGCGCGGACGCGATCGTGCCCTGGGGCTCAAGTCGGTGGACCAGGCGATGAACGCCCTGCTTGAGGACAGCTTCGATTTTTTCTTCAGCGATCTTTTTCTGATTGCCGTCGATCTGGCCATTCTCGGCGATCGAGATTCGCCGAACGGTGCGCAGATCCGCCAGATTTCGCGCGCTCATCGTTTGCCTGTCGAGGCGGCCTGGTTACAGGCACTGATGGATGCGGGCATTGCC
>JANORY010000224.1:0-5974 GCA_031415535.1 Burkholderiales bacterium
TCCACTTGGCCATGGGTTTGCTGATCAGCAGTGAAATGATCGCGCCGGTAAAGCCCATGACCAGCGAAAACGCCAACAAACTACCCAGATTCAGCCCGTTGGGACCGATATAGCGATTCAAACCAAAAACACTTGAAATAATGCCCAGCACGACCACCACGGCGACATTGGTAGCAACGAACAGCAAAATACGTTTCATGGTTTCGAACTTTCTACGGTGAACAACTCGGTTCGCAGAATACGCGAATATCGGCGAGGTGGGGTCGGTACGCCGGAAATCAAGACTGCCAAAACGATCGACCCGTAAAAAAGGCGACCCGCAGGTCGCCCTCGCCTACTTTTGCCATCAAGCCATTAGCTTGGGTTCACGCTCAGCGCCCGCACCGTCTCGATATTCAAGAACTCGTCGATCGGCAAGCCCTTCGACTTCTGATACGCGTTCACTGCGGTCATGAGATGTATTCCTCTAGGCTGGTTATTGGGATTCTTCGGGTTCAGGCGTGGATTCTCAGGTAAACCGGACAATGCAGCAAACCAACGATGGATTAACCCCGCTTTGTTTGGTTAAGCATGGCGTGGACTAACGCACCGCCCGAATCTGTACCGAATCGCGACCACACTGGTTCCTGACGCCAGCCCCGCAACTGCGCGGTTTCAGTTGCAGGTCAACACACACGCGAACTTCTTCGAGTTCGCCAGCCGAGCAGCGAAGCGTCAGGCTGCTGGCGGGCAGTGCAGGGTTGGAAGTCGTGAACTCACCCAGAATTTTTTCGACCGACAGTTGACGCGAGGTCGAAGGCGCTTGAAATCCGCTCGGCACACGCAGCGCCGAAAACGCCTGATCGGCCAATGCGAAGTACTCATCTGCGGTCAGTCCGGTGCAGGTGCCATGTTTGCTCCACTCGTGATTGATCAGCCGCTCACTGGGCATAAAGGCCAGAGTCTTCTGCACCGTCGCTGCGCTCGGCCTGCTGTTGACCGGACAATTTTCTGGGTAACCACCGGATGATTTTTGTGGCCAAAGACCATGCAATACAAATCCGAAGCCGCGATCACCGCATTGCCGCTTATCTTGCGGGTGTGCCACGCAATAGGCCGGCGACCAGGACAGGCTCACCAAGTAATAATCAAACTCGCCGACCACGCCCGCGCGCTGAGCAGTGCGCGGGCCACTGTGCTGCTGCGCCGATTTTTTCGCAGGCTCAGGGGCGGTTTGCGAGTTCCGCAATTGCCAGGCGCCAATGCCCGCAACCAGGAGTACCAGCACAATTCGAATGATGGCTTTGTTGTTCATGCCGGATATTGTACGAAGTTCGATCACCTTGCCATGGGCATCACGGACCCGGCGAGCGGCTTGCGCAGGACTGTTGTAGGCCGAAGCCCTCTGAATTTTTCCCTGATCCTTGCCGATCAACATCAGTTTACTCAGTCGTGGGACATGCCATCCTGCGTGTTACACAGTACGCTGATCGTAATGCCGAGGTTCGGGAAATGCGCGGTTCTCGAAACGAAGCCCTGAAAGCGCTGAGCGATAACAGCTCGCTGACGCGGGCTTTGGCGAGGTCCTTGTGCAGACCCGTGACGTAGCGACCGATCGCATCGTCTAGGCCCAGTTTGCCCTGCTCTCGAAGTAACATCACGCCCGTGGCGGTGAAGGTCTTGCAATGGGACGCTATCCGAAACCGGTGCTCGGTGGTCAGCGTCTCGCCGGTGCTCAGATCGGCCATTCCGAAGGCGAGCCGCTCGATGAGTTTCGAGCCCTGCACAATCGCCAGCGAACAACCAGTCTGCCGGTAGCGCTCCATTTGAAAACCCAGCCACTTGGGCAGATAGGCGAGTGCAGCGCTGAGCCAGCGCCGATCGGTTTTGGCGGCCATCTTTAACTCCGGGGCAAGTGAATTTAGCGCCCCGAAGTGTAGTCCAATCATTGCCAGCGGAACTGTGCTAATTCGGTACTGTGCTACTTCTTTTGACCTGCGACGACCCAATTCTCAACCGGCGACTTGCCCGACTGCACCATCATCACCGTCGCATCTAGCTTCTCGGCGCGGATGATCCCGCGCCACTCAAGCTTGCCGTACTTGGGGCTTTCGGTCTGCGCTTCAAAGCGCACGGTATCGCCCTCGGGCGTCGCGACGTAGCTGCCGTCGCCGTAGCCGTACTGATCGCAGGCTGATGAATGCAGACGACCGTTTCGAAAACTGATCGTGTCCGCGTCGCCGCGAGTCTTGCCGCGCTGAAGAAACACCCCTTCAAAGACTCGTCCGTCCAGAGCCGCCTGCTGCGCCGGTAGGGAAGGCGCGACCAACAATAACGAGGACCCCATCGCCATCGCGATGGTCAGTCCAATCCCACTTGATTTGAATCGGTTCATGATTGACACCTCGGCAAATTCTCGCCCGATCGAACCGGGATTGACTCGACCGAGGCGAGCGCTCCACTATGAAACTCGTCGACCCCGACGTCAATAGGGGAATCTGGCATAAAAAGCATACAAAAGTAGGCTAAGCGCTGAAACTCGCCACCGGCTTGGCGCATAGACGCCGCCAGTGGGCATGGCTAGAATCTGTTTGGGACTGAATTGAGTCCCGACGTCTTCAGGGCGGGGCGAAATTCCCCACCGGCGGTAAGCAAAAATCGCAGAACATCGCGACAACTGCGAGCCCGCGAGCGCCCGCATTTTTTTCTGTCAGAACAGGTTTTGACGAATATCAATGCGGGGTCAGCAGATCCGGTGAAATGCCGGGGCCGACGGTTACAGTCCGGATGAAAGAAGATGTCGGTGCCCGCACCTTCACGCGCGTGACGAATTAGTTGCGTATGCGCGTTCGTGCGGGTGCTGATTGCGGTCGCCACCGGTGCGTCCGGCCTAGGCTTGTGCCTGCCGGATGGAGTTGGCGTTCGCTGCCCTGAAACGTTCATCGTCAACTGTGGTTCAACGAGGAGCGTTTTAGTGTCATTAATTTCAGCCCATAGCGGCACCGACCCGACAGCCGGCAGCGCAGTGCTGATTCCCCATCTTCGCGTCACGCGAGCGCTCGAGGCACTGCGGCTTGGCCGACCGATCCTGGTTCAGGACGACGAAGACCGCGAGAACGAGGCTGATCTCGTCGTCGCCGCAAGCCGAATCAGCCGCGAAACGATGGCCACCCTGATCCGCGATGGCAGCGGCATCGTCTGCCTGTGCATTACACTGGCACATGCTCAAGCGCTGCAGCTCAAGCCGATGGTTCAAGACAACCGAACACGCTTCGGCACCGCGTTCACCGCATCGATCGAGGCCGCCGACGGAATCAGCACTGGTGTTTCAGCGATTGATCGGGTGACCACAGTTCAGGCGGCGATGCGGGCGGTCCGTCCATCTCTAACAGATTCACTGGCATTCGAATATGACACATCGCGCAGCGATATCGTCAGCCCAGGCCATGTCTTCCCGCTGGTCGCACGGGCCGGCGGAGTGCTTGAGCGCAAGGGCCACACCGAGGCCAGCGTCGATCTGGCTCGCTGGGCGGGACTGGCACCGGCCGGAGTGTTATGCGAGTTGATGAATCCGGATGGCACGATGGCCGTCGGGGCCGAGGTTAGCGCCTACTCAAATGTGCATGGGCTGGTCATTGTGCATATTGAGGAGTTGGTCGTATATGCGAAGACTCGGAGTCTTTGAGCTTCCGGCGCGCGATGAAGCTTGACTTTGTCACTCACGATCTCTGGGCCGACGATTTCGCCTGCACTAAGCCGTAATACTTTGCGAACGCTGGTCGGAATGGTCGTTTGGTATTCGCTGGTAAATTTAGACGTGGTGGGCATCAATATTGGCTAAAGTCAATGCCATTCACGTCAAGCTTGAAGTGTTGTGAATTCTCAATAACCAAGGCAGTGATCTGCGCGACAGTGATAACGGGTTAGCCGTAGAAACCTACTGCTGAAAGTCCAGGTTAGGAGAACTCAATGTTCAAGTCGATATTGTTACCCATCGATGGCTCTGCGCTATCGATGGGCACCGCAATCCAAGGCATTGCCTTGGCCGGATCAACCGGTGCAGCGGTCCACAAGACCTGTGTCGACGTGAACGCTGATCAACGTAATCGATCGATCGCCTTTCATTACGCCCAATAGTTTGACCGCGTATTTGGCGGCCTTCACCGAATCTTTGGAACCGTCGCTCGCCACCGAAAAGGCTCAGAACAGCATACCCCCTGCAACGCGATCAATGCCCCCAACAATCGGGCGCCGATCGAAAAATCGGTCTGTATGCCAGCGTTGTCAATAGCGGCGAAGCCAACCGAAGCGCACCTGGCCGCATTCAAGCCGGTGTTGCTCAATGGATCGGCGCTGACCCGGGTGGCGTTCAAGCAACGGTTCTCCCAAAACCACGACCAACGCGCTCGATTATTTCGCGCTTGACCGCGTCGAACGCGATATGCATAGCGAGTCGCGGGTCATCGCTATCGCAATCCGACAGCCAACCAGGTCACCGCAGATCGCTTCGAGCCGCTCAATCAATTTCTCTGCTTCGGACACCTGATCTTCCGATCGATCAATGCCGTGAAAGGCTATTTGCAGGGGCATTTGCATCCGACAAAACCTTTTGAATCAGTAACGCTAAGTGTCCGACTTAAGCGCCGACGCAGGCGCGCCTGGCCCAGTGTTCGGGAAGGATCAACCTTGAGCGCGATCAAGCCGGACGCCAATTGAACGGCTGAACTATTGAGAAAACGCAATAGGACGTTCCCAAGACGGTCTACTGTTCAATTCATCAAAAAAAAGTGACTGCTGGGATGCCATGGCTCAATCGATTGGAAGTCCTGCCAGAATGCTTGGCGCGCTCTGGGTCACGCTATTGGCCACGCTGTTGATACCGGGATGTCAGCGCATATCGCCTGGCGAAAGCGCAACAACCGCAGCGCCGGCAGCACCGCTCTCGGCCGACTCCACCGCTACACCCGCCTCGGTGCGCACCGCCCGAGGTGATCTTGGCGCACCCGAGGGCGAGCCAATCAAAGCGATTCTGAGCAGCCCGCCGCACGTACCACCCGCGACCAATCGAAAAAAACCCGCCAAAGTAATTGTCGAACTTGAGGTCCGCGAACTTGAAAAGGAGATTTCCGAAGGCGTGCGCTATACCTTCTGGACCTTTGGCGGTACCGTGCCGGGCAGTTTCATTCGAGTTCGGCAAGGCGACACAGTCGAGTTCCATTTGAAGAATCACCCCGACTCGAAAATGCCGCACAATATCGATCTGCATGGCGTGACCGGGCCAGGCGGCGGCGCAAGCTCAAGCTTCACCGCGCCAGGGCATCGGTCGCAGTTTACTTTCAAGGCACTGAACGCCGGCCTTTACGTGTACCACTGCGCCACCGCGCCGGTGGGTATGCACGTCGCCAACGGCATGTACGGCTTGATCTTGATCGAACCACCTGAAGGTTTGACGGCGGTCGATCGCGAGTACTACGTGATGCAGGGCGACTTCTACACCACAGGCAAGTATCGCGAGAAGGGGTTGCAGCCGTTCAGCATGGACAAAGCAATCGACGAACGCCCGACTTATGTGCTGTTCAATGGTTCCGAAACCGCGCTGACCGGCGACCGGGCTTTGAAGGCGAAGGTCGGCGAGCGCGTGCGGCTGTTTGTCGGCAACGGTGGCCCCAACCTGGTCTCCAGTTTTCACGTCATCGGTGAAATCTTTGACAAGGTTTGGTTCGAAGGAGGCTCTCGTTATCAAGAGAACGTTCAAACGACGCTGATACCAGCCGGTGGCACCGCGATTGCCGAATTTCAGCTCGAAGTGCCGGGTAGCTACATTTTGGTCGATCACTCGATCTTTCGCGCCTTCAACAAAGGCGCGCTGGCGATCATGAAAGTTGACGGGCCGCCAAATCTGTCGATCTACAGCGGTAAAGAGATTGACTCGGTTTACCTGGGTGATCGAGTCGGGGACATGAGCTCGGTCGGTCAGGCGGCTCGGGCGAGCGCG
>JANORY010000225.1:0-2633 GCA_031415535.1 Burkholderiales bacterium
GGTTACAGGCACTGATGGATGCGGGCATTGCCAAGCACCTGGCGGAGGATTTGCTGTGGCTGACCACCAGCATCGTGCGCGGATTGGCGATTCGAAAACTGCTGGCTGATGATCCGCCGCGATTCAAACGTGTGTTAAAACTGTGGCGAGTGATGGTGGCAGATTACTTGCGAGACCATGTAAACGAGCGCCGCTGAGCGCCGCACTGAAAGCCGACATGAAGGCTGAGGTGAAGGCTGAGATGAAGGCTGAGATGAAGGCAAAGTTGAAGGCAAATGTGAAGTCGCTCATGAAGATAAGTATGGGTTCGATGCTGGCGCTATTCACAATTCCTGTCTTGCCGCAGGCTGTTGGCAGCGCTCCAAGCACCACTGGCACCCCCGGCACCCCCGGCACCCCCGGCACCTCTGGCACCTCTGGCACCGCCGGCACCCCTGGCACCGCCAGCGCGGCACCTGGCGCGCTTGCCAAGCCGTCAGCCCTCTTGAACATCCCGTCGGGTAATGCTGCGCTTGAAAAAAACAAGGCGAGTGTTCTGGCGTTCTACGACCTTATGTTTAATCAATCGAAACCCGCCGAGGCGATTCGCCTGTATGTCGGCGCGACCTATATTCAGCACAACCCGGAAGTGCCGGACGGCAAGGACGCCTTTATCGCGTTCTTCGAAAAAATGGCCGTCGACTATCCTGGCAAGAAAGTCGAATTCAAACGCGTGTTTGCCGATGGCGCTTATGTCATATTGCATAGCGATCATTTTTTCCCGGGTTGGCAAGGTGGGCATTGGGCGGCGATGGATATCTTTCGGCTCGATGATCAAGGCAAGATTCTCGAGCATTGGGATGTTCTGCAGAAAGTGCCGGCCAGCGCGGCGCACTCAAACGGTATGTTTTAAGGGCGTTTCCTTGAGAGTCCGTAAGCGGCCGGCAAGCCGAGCCAGAAGCCGGACGCGGGAATTAACACGATGCCCAAAGCGCTGATCAATAATAATCCAGCGCTGAGCCAGTGAAAGCTGCGGTAGTGCTGGCCGCGCTCTAACGCGACAATTGCCGTGCAGATCAACGCCATCATGGCACCGAACAAAACGAACCAGACGGCGCCGCCGGTCAATGGGTCCCGCCCGACCGTATTGAAAACGCCGCGTTCGATAATGCTCCAATAGACGGGGCTAAAAAATAGCAGTGCGTACAAGGTATGCAACGCGGCAACAAACAGCAGCCAGTAGCCGATCCATGCCCTAGGTTTCATCGGGTGGGCAGGGAGTTCGGTGCCGTTTGAAGGTGGTTTGATCAAGTTGCGCTTTCACGGTTAATCCATGAATTGGTGGTGCGTACCCATGCGCCCAATTGTTTGAGCAGTTGCACCAAGCCAATCCAGGCGCGATCGAAGTACGGTAGATCTGGCGGCAAGGTCTGCAGGTGTCGTAGGGCCTGGCGCTGTTGTCGCAAGCTCGGCTGCGGCGGCGGATGCTGACCGAAATCATAGACGTCCACCGCAAACGGCAGCCCTTGCCAGCGCAGAAGATCGGCAATGGCCGGCAAGAGATTTGTTTGAAAGTCCTCGTGGCTCATTTGAACTGCAACCATGCCGATGCTCTGGTACGCATGCCGAAGTCGAACGGTATCCCAGGGACTGGCCAGCGTGTCGGACCACGCCGACGAAATGGCGGCGCAGAAGTCCGGGCGCAATTCGCGGGTACATCCAAAGTCCAGCAGGCCCAACTGTCCACCGGTCATGAAGACATAGTTTCCGGCGTGCGGGTCGGCCTGGATTCTGCGCAAGTGAAAGGCGCAGTGCAAAAAGCTGTCGAACAACAGTTGGCCGTAGTGATCGCGTTCGGCCTGGCTAGGGGTGGTGAGCAGCCATTCGGCGAGGTGCGAACCCGGCAGATGATGCATGGTCAAAACCCGCCGGCTGGTCAAGGCCATGACGGGTAGCGGTATCACCAGACCGGGGAGGGTCAAGTGTTCGTGGAACCAGGTAAGTTGCCCAGCCTCGCGCAGATAATCCAGTTCTTCGCCAAGCTTGTTTTCGATGTCATCCATCGCTTGGTCAACGACTTCTGCTTGCGGCAGCGACATCGTTCCGGTAAACAGGCGATGCAGCAGATTCCGGATCAGGCCGAGATCGCTGCGCATCGACGCCTGCATGCCTGGATACTGTAACTTTACGACGACTGACGCGCCGCAGCACGGCTCGATGTACCTGCCCGAGACTGGCCGTCGCGAACGCCTGCAGATCAAACGTCTTGAAGAGCTCGGTCGGCGCTGGTCCGAACTCCTGGCGTAACAGCTTGACAACCAGGGCTCGATTCAGGGGTGTGACGCGGTACTGTGCGTGAGCCAATTCGCGACGAATCGACTCGGGTAACACGCCCAGTTCCATGTTTGGTGGCCCCTGGGCATTACGGCTACAAAAGCGTCAAGCACCTGGACCGTATTGAGTTCCGGGTCAATGATGCAGGCTACCGACCTTACGGTCTGCGTTTTATGGTTCATCCCAGAGCGCGCGTCGCCCTCGAAGAGCGCGGGCAGTGGCTGCCCGGCTGGCTGTTACGATTTTTATATCGGCCACTGATTGGGCCTACGGTCAAGCACTTCGAGAAAGCGACCCTGCAGTACGCTGAACGGAGCCGC
>JANORY010000226.1:0-3565 GCA_031415535.1 Burkholderiales bacterium
GCTGCTGGCGGTGCCTGCGGAATGCTCGCCCGTCACCTCTTGCCGCGCCACCACCGCACCGGCCACAAATACCGGACTCGGCGCGAGCTTGATCGCCTTGGCGACCTGCATGGCATCGACGATGACAATAAAACTCACGGCCAGCAGCAAGGCGATTTCCGGCAGACTGGCGATCAGGTTCAGCTTGTCCATGGTCAGATGAGCTTCAATTAATTAAGCTTCGATTTCGCGACATGCTTGAGTAGCGCATCGACCGATTCATTACTGATGTCGGTCACCGGTTTCGGGTAGAGGCCCATCGCCAGTACGATGGCGGCCAACACACCGAGCATCCAGAACTCGCGACGATTGAGGTCCTTGAGTTCGCCGACATGGTCATTGGCGACGGCGCCGAACACCACTCGTTTATACATCCACAACGAATAGGCGGCACCCAGGATCAAGGTGGTCGAGGCCAGCAGCGCGATCCAGAAGTTATATTTAACGGCACCCAGTATCACCATGAATTCGCCGACAAATCCTGAAGTCGCTGGCAGACCACAGTTGGCCATCGCAAAGAACAGGAACAGTGCCGCGAACTTCGGCATGGTGTTGGCGACACCGCCATAGTCGCCGATCATTCGTGAGTGCATGCGATCGTAAAGCACACCGATGCACAGGAACATCGCGCCGGAAATAAAGCCGTGCGAAATCATCTGCACGATACCGCCCTGCATGCCGAGCGGATTGAAGATGAAAAAGCCCAGCGTGACGAAGCCCATGTGCGCGATCGATGAATAGGCAACCAGCTTTTTCATATCGACTTGCACGAGTGCGACGAAACCGATGTAGACGACCGCAATCAAGGACAGCGTGATCATGAGCCAGTCGAGGTGGTGGCTGGCGTCGGGTGTAATCGGCAACGAGAAGCGCAGGAAACCATAGGCGCCGAGTTTCAGCATGATGGCCGCCAGTACGACTGAGCCACCGGTCGGTGCTTCAACGTGTGCATCGGGCAGCCAGGTGTGCACTGGCCACATCGGCACTTTGACTGCAAACGCGGCCAAAAGCGCCAGGAAGATTGCAACTTGTTCTTTCAGACTAAGTGGCAACTGGTGCCAGTCGAGAATCGAGAACGAGCCGGACTTGATGAACAGGAACACCAGCGCGACCAAGGTCAGCAGCGAGCCAGCCAGGGTGTAGAGGAAGAACTTGAAAGACGCATAGACGCGGTTCGGGCCGCCCCAAACACCGATGATGATGTACATCGGGATCAACGTAGCTTCGAAGAACACGTAGAACAGCAAACCGTCGAGGGCGGCGAAGACGCCGATCATCAGGCCCGACAGAATCAGGAAAGCGGCCATGTATTGCGCGACCTTCTCTTGAATCACTTCCCAGCCAGCGATAATGACAATCACGGTAATGAACGCGGTCAACACAATAAACCAGACCGAGATGCCGTCGACGCCGAGCGAATAGTTCGCTGACAGGCGCTCGATCCAGGAGATTTTTTCGACGAACTGCATGGCGGCCGTGCTCTTGTCGAAGTTCAGCACCAGCGGCAAAGTGGTCAGCAGTCCCAGGCAGGCACCGGCCAGCGCCACCGCGCGCACCACAGCGGCGTTACGGTCCTGGCCGAGCGCCAGGATGGCGACGCCAAACAGAATCGGAATCCAGATCGCGGCTGACAACAAGGGAAAGGTCTGCGCCATGGGCCGATTAAACCTTGATCAGTGGCACGAACCACCAGATGAGAAAGGCGACGCCCAAAATCATTGCGATCGCATAGTGATAGAGGTAACCGGACTGCCACCAGCGCACAATCGACGAGATACCGCCAATCAGCTTAGCCGAGCCGTTGATGAGCACACCATCAATCAGCCCCTGATCGCCGACTTTCCACAAGCCTCGACCGAGCAGACGCGAGCCGCCGGCGAAAAACGCTTCATTGAAGCGATCGAGGTAGTACTTGTTATCGAGCAGGCGATACAGGCCACCGAAGCGTTGCTGAATGGCGGCTGGCAGCTTGGGGTTGATCATGTAGCAGTAATAGGACAGCGCCACGCCGGCAACCATCAGCCAGAACGGCAAGGTTGCGAACGCATGCATGCCGTAGGACATCCAGTCGTGGAACTCTTTGCTCATCGCGGCCATCGCCGGATGGCGCTCAGCGACCATGATGATGTTCTCGAAGAATTTTCCGAACAGCATTGGCTGGATGGTCAGCGCACCGATCATAAGGGATGGGATGGCGAGTGCGATCAGCGGCAAAGTCACGACCAGTGGGGACTCGCGCGGTTTGTCGTTCGCGCCAAGGCCGTGATGTTCGGCATGGCCGTGATTATCATGTTCATCGCGTTGGGCATCGTGACCGTGTACATCGTGGCCATGCGCATCCTTGCCGTGCGCATCGAGCGCTGACTTCGCGGCGTGCTCATCCTGTGCCGCTGCTGCGGGCCCGCCCTTGCCCCAGCGCGACTCTCCATGAAAAACCAGAAAGTACATCCGGAACGAATAAAAAGCCGTCACGAACACACCGGCCAGCACCGCGTAATACGCAAACCCGGCACCCGGCACATTCGCCTTGTGGGCCGCTTCGATAATGCTTTCCTTCGAATAAAAACCCGACAAGAACGGTGTGCCGATCAGTGCCAGCGAACCGACCAGCGAGGTGATCCAGGTGATCGGCATGTACTTGCGCAGGCCACCCATGTTACGGATGTCCTGGTCGTGATGCATGCCGATGATTACCGAGCCGGCCGCCAGGAACAGCAGCGCCTTGAAAAACGCGTGGGTCATCAAATGAAAGATGGCGACGCTGTACGCCGAAGCACCGAGTGCCACCGTCATGTAGCCGAGTTGTGACAAGGTTGAGTACGCGACCACGCGCTTGATGTCGTTTTGAATAATGCCCAGAAAGCCCATGAATAAGGCCGTGATCGCGCCGATGATCATGACAAAACCGAGCGCCGTATCCGACAGCTCGAACAAGGGTGACATGCGCGCGACCATGAAGATGCCGGCCGTGACCATGGTGGCGGCGTGAATCAGCGCCGAGATCGGCGTTGGGCCTTCCATCGAGTCGGGTAACCATACGTGCAGCGGGAACTGCGCCGATTTGCCCATCGCGCCGATGAAGAGACAAATGCAGGTCACCGTCAAGAGCGACCAGGCCGTGCCGGGTATCAGCTCCAAAGTCTTCTCAGTAAGGCGCGGCGCGGCATTGAAGACTTCGGCGTAGTCGAGCGAACCAAAGTAGGCGAGCACAAGACCGATGCCCAGCACAAAGCCGAAGTCGCCGACGCGGTTGACCAGGAACGCCTTCAAGTTCGCGTAGATGGCGGTAGGCCGGGTGTACCAGAAGCCGATCAGCAAATACGACACAACGCCGACCGCTTCCCAGCCGAAAAAGAGCTGCACGAAGTTGTTCGACATGACCAGCATCATCATCGAGAAGGTGAACAGCGATATGTAGGCGAAGAAGCGCTGGTAGCCGGGGTCGTCCTTCATATAGCCGATGGTGTAGATATGCACCATGAGCGAAACGAATGTGACCACCATCATCATGGTTGCGGTCAACGAA
>JANORY010000227.1:0-15811 GCA_031415535.1 Burkholderiales bacterium
GAATACGTCGCGCATCACCGAGGCAATAAACGGCACAATCATCAACGAAAGCACTACTCCAGCGGTGAGCACGCCGACACCCAGCGCCGGACCGGAAAAAAACGGCAGTCCGGTCGCGGCCAAAATGGGCTGCACATAAGTTTGCATCAGGGGCGCGAGAATGAACAAGCCCCAGATGCCGTAAATGATGGACGGTACACCGGCCAACAATTCGATTGCAGTGCCCAAGGGGCGACGCAACCACAGCGGGCAGGTTTCGGTCAGAAATATCGCGATACCAAAACTGATCGGCACCGCGATCGCCAAGGCAATCGCAGAAGTGATGAGCGTGCCGTAAATACCAATGACTGCGCCAAAAACATTGTCGGTCGGACTCCAGGTCGTTCCAGTCAAAAAGGCCGGCCCGAAGTTTCGAATCGCCGGCCAGGCCTCGACCGACAGCGAAACAATAATGCCAGCCAGACTGACCAACACTAGCGCCGCAAAGCTAAAGGTGATGCTTGCAAATACCTTGTCTTGACGAGCAAAGCGGCGAACCCTGGCGGCAATTCGACGCTCGTCAAGGCTCGCCTGGGTTAGCGCTTTTTTGATCGAGGGTAGGCCATCGTTCACCTCGTGTGTTGCTGACGCAGTCATCTTGATTCGTTCCGCAGAGCGTTTCCTAAAGTACTTCGAAGCGACTGCTGCTACTTCGAAGCGACTGCTGGCGCTGTATCAATACTCGCGCTGCCGGTCTTGATCGACTTCCAGGCGTTCTGGATCAGTCCGACCGTTTCTTTCGGCATCGGTACATAGTCGAGGTCGAGTGCAAGTTGTTGGCCTTCATTTAATGCCCAGCGGAAAAACTTGAGCACTTCTGCGGCTCGGGCCGGATTCTCAGGTGTTACATGCATCAGGATGAAGCTGGCAGACGTGATGGGCCAGGAATCGGCACCTGGCTGGTTGTTCAAGCTGATGCCAAAACCCGGCGCTTTGGTCCAGTCCGCTTTGGCGGCGGCGGCTGCAAAGGTTACGTCGTCCGGTTGCACGGTCTTGCCGTCCTTGTTGATCAAACCAGCGTGCGCCAGCTTGTTCTGTTTCGCAAACGCATACTCGACATAACCCACCGAGCCGCCGATTTTGCTGACGTTGGCAGCAACGCCTGCGTTGCCCTTGCCGCCGATGCCGGCCGGCCAGTTAACGGTTTTGCCGGCACCAATTGTGCTCTTGAAGGCGGCTGATGCTTCGGCCAGATAACCGGTGAATACGGCGGTAGTGCCGGAGGAATCCGAACGATACACCACGGTAATCGCTTGGTCCGGCAGCTTCAGGCTTGGATTGGTCTTGGCAATCGCTGCATCGTTCCATTTCTTGATTTGACCACTGTAGATGGCCGCCAGCGTGTCGCCGGTCAGGATCATTTGGCCGGGCGTAACACCGGGAACATTGACCACGGGAACAATGCCACCGATCACGGCCGGGAACTGCACGAGGCCGCCTGCACTCAGTTCGGCACCTGACAGCGGATCATCACTGGCACCAAAATCAACGGTTTTTGCCGTAATCTGTTTAATACCGCCGCCGGAGCCGATCGCCTGATAATTCAGGGCGTTGCCGGTTTTGGCTTTGTAGGCTTCAGCCCATTTGGCGTAAACGGGGGCTGGGAATGTTGCGCCAGCACCGGTGATTTCTGCCGCATGGCTTGGCAAACTGGCGGCGATCGCGAGGGTCGTTCCCGCTAGCAATGTCTTTAGCATGTTCATGATGTTTCCTCTGGAGGAGTGTTAAGCTGAATGTAGCTTAGCGCGCTTGTGTGACGGCTTTGTGACAACACCGTTTCAAGCGCTAATGTCGGCGTCTTCGATGCTTATGATCAGTATTTACGGAGTCTGTATGGTAAGTGGGTACAAACTACCTTACTAAACTTAAGCCATGGGATGATACGATAATGGCGCGTTGGAACAGAACCCCAATAACGACCGGAGAAACGAGATGAGCCAGGAAACTGAACAGCGACTGACCGCAGAAGTTCTGGCGGCGTACGGCCAAACTGCCGATCCCAGACAACGAGAAGTGTTTGCGGCATTGATCAAGCACCTGCACGCCTTCGCGCGCGAAGTTCGGCTGTCCGAAGCGGAATGGTTTGCGGGTATCGACTTTCTGACCCGTACTGGTCAGAAGTGCACCGACAAACGCCAGGAGTTCATCTTGCTATCGGACTTGCTAGGACTTTCGACCATGATGGTCCTGATGAACGCCAACACCTCGGCCGGGGCAACCGAGTCAACCGTGCTGGGGCCTTTTTTTGCCGACAAGGCACCGGAATACAGGAATGGTGAGTCACTGGTTCAACTGAAATCGGATTACCCCAGGCTGGTGGTCAAGGGCCATGTCAAGGACCAAAGCGGGCGGCCGATCGTAAATGCCCTGGTTGATGTCTGGCAGGCCGATCCGAACGGCGTCTACCACATGCAGGATCCAAGCGTGCCCGAGTACAACCTGTGCGGCAAATTGCACACCGACGCCCAGGGCTATTACGAGTTCAAGACCTTGCGCCCGAAGTTCTATCCGGTGCCCACCGACGGGCCGGCCGGTGAGTTGACCCGCGCGGCGGGACGGCATCCGTTTCGACCTGGCCATGTTCATGCGATGGTTTCGGCACCGGGCTTCGCGACCTTGATCACCCATATCTTTGACAGCGAGGATCCCTACCTGAAGTCCGATGCGGTGTTTGCGGTGGTCGATTCTCTGGTGCGCACGTTTGAGCGACACGACTCTGCCGACGAAGCGGCGCGTTGGGGCGTCAGCGCACCGTTTTTCATGATTGAACAGGATTTTATTTTGCAGCCGCCTAATGACAGAAGGATCGCCAACTTCGGGATTAGTCATTAAGACTTGGCCCCCTGACGCGATTCATTGACGGGATTCATTGACGCGATTCAGACGCGGCGGTGGGCCGTTCGTCAAAGATTGACTTCAGAAGCTTCCTCAGCAGCCGATGCTCCAGGCTGTTAAGGAATAACCTCATGAATCTGAATCGTCTGATCAAGGCTGCCATCGGTGTGCTAGCGGTCGTTTTGACTGCCTCGGCGGTCGCCGCTGAAGCCGAATCAAAGTCGTCCAAAATTGCTGCTGCGGCCAAGGCCGAAAAGGAAGAGAGGGCGGAAGCGTCTGCAAAGGCCGACGCCAAAGCCAAGACTAAATCGGATGTAAAGTCCGAGCTAAAGTCCGAAGTTAAATCGGGGATTAAATCCGAGGCCAAACCCGAGGCCAAGTCAGATTCGAAGGCTGACGCCAAGACGAAAGCACCGGTTGGGGGTAGCACACTGATTCGTGAGCTGACCGTTGAGCAGCTTCAGGAGGCGCTGTCGAATTACAAGAAGACCGGTGCCAAACTGAAGATCGATGTCGGTGCAGCAGGCAGCGCACACAAAGAAAAAAGCCAAGACAAAGATAAAGCGAATGCGTCGGCGACGCAACATCGCTCGCCGACTCGAATCCACGCCATGGCATCTAAATCGCTTGACAAACTGGCGGCAATGCCGGCGTCTGGTCATGCTCATTCCGACGAAGTGATTGATCAGAACGCCAGTCGTGAGTACATCAAGGCACGGGCGGCCGCGTTGACCGAGAAATGGTCGGGCCAGGGTGCGCCGTCCCATGCTGCAGCGTTACCGGGTACGGCGACTCAGGGTGCGGTGGCTAACAGTTCAGTGATTCACAGTGCGGCCGCTCACGGCACTGTGGCGCAGCTTGCATCCCCGCCAGTCGCAGCCGCACATTGGGGCTATGAAGGCGCGCAGGGTCCCCAAGCCTGGGCCACAATGAAGCCGGAATTCGGTACCTGTGCCTCCGGCAAACGACAGTCGCCGATTCATATTGAAGACAACACCAGTTTGCAAGGACCCGCCGAAGCGCTGCAAATTGCTTATCAACCCAGTGGCGGCACGGTGGTCAACAACGGCCATACGATTCAGGTTGATGTGCTCGGCGAAAACACCCTGACGGTGCGGGGTGCGTCCTACAAGCTGGTGCAGTTCCACGCGCATCACCCGGCCGAGGAACGCGTAAACAACAAATCGTTCTCGATGGTGATGCACCTGGTGCATCGCAGCGCCGAGGGCAAGCTGGCGGTCTTAGCGGTGCTGATGGATCCGGGGCCGGCGAATGCGCTGATCCAGAAGGTCTGGACTCATATGCCGCTCGACGTGCAGGACAAAGTGCGCTTGCCTGCCGACCTGATCAATCTGAATGATTTGCTGCCGCTGGATCGTCGTTATTATCAGTTCATGGGTTCATTGACGACGCCACCGTGCACTGAAGGCGTACTGTGGATGGTACTCAAGCAGCCGGTTACCTTGAGCCGCGAGCAACTACGGGTGTTCGCACAATTGTTCCCGAACAACGCCCGACCGATTCAGCCCTTGCAGGGTCGAATTGTTCGTAATGCCGAGTAGTCAGGCGCCGGTACTTCAGTTGCTTGCCTTGGGCAACCGCGCAATCACTGCGCCCCACTTTTTGGACTCGTTCGCGATGAACTGCCCGAACGCCAGCCCGTCCAGATAGGCCGGCTCTGCAGCCAGTCCCTCGATCTGAGTTTGAACGCTCGTATTCGCCATTACTTTTTGCAGGGCGGCGGACAACTTGGCATAGACGTCCTGCGGCGTTTTGGCCGGCAGAAACAAGCCCATCCAGGCCGGCGCCGCGTAGCCCTTCACACCCTCTTCTGCCAAGGTCGGAAGCTCAGGCGCAACCTTGCTGCGCTCGGAACTGGTAATGCCCAGGGCTACTAGTTTGCCGGCTTTGACGTGCGGGTACGCCGAGGTCAGGTCCAACATCGCCGCAGTCACCGTTCCTCCCAACAGATCCGTCACTGCCAGGGCGCTGCCCCGATAGGGCACCGCATTCAGGCGCACATTGATCATGTTCGCGAGCAACTCGCCCGACAGGTGTTGGGCGGTGTACTGGCCCGGATTGCCGTAAGTCAGGCCGCTATTGGAGCGGCGGGCGGCGTTGATGAACGCCTGCAAGTTACCGTAACCACTGCTGCTCGATGTGACGAAAACCAGCGGAATGTCCGCGAGCTTGGCCAATGGCATCAGGTCCTGTTGCGGCTTGAGCGCCGGCGCGTCCGGCAGATGCGGGCCGATCGCGATAGCACCCGTTGCGCCCATGCCAATTGTGTAACCATCGGCCGGCGCATTGGCAACCGTCATGAGGCCCAGTGCGCCGCCCGCGCCGGGCTTGTTGTCGACGACTACCGGTTGACCCAGCGCCAGCGACAGTTCTCGCCCGACAATGCGGGCAATGCCGTCGGACGAAGCGCCCGGCGGGAACGGCACGATCAGCGTAATCGGTTTGCTTGGATAGATCTGTGCCGCAGCGACGCCGGCAAAGAGGAGTATGGCGACCGAGCCTACGATACGGGCAACGGAGCCGACGATCTGAGCGATGGAACAGGCCATGGGTTCTCCGTCCCTATTCGGGTTTGATATTGGCGGCCTTTGCCACCGCCGTCCATCGGGCGATGTCTGCCACGATGCGGCGCGACAAGGCAGCAGAGTCAGCATCACCGGGTTCAAGACCCAGCGCATGCATCTTCTCGATGGTGTCTTTTTCCTTGAGGATCTCGCCGACAGCGGCACGCAGCCTGGCTAGCACCGGTTCCGGCGTTCCCTTCGGGGCCATCAGCGCAGTCCAGATCGGCGCGTCGTAGCCGGCAATCCCGGATTCGGCAATGGTCGGGACGTCGGGCAGCGCGGCCAATCGCTTGGCAGTGGTGACCGCGAGCGCCTTCAGCTTGCCGGCCTTGACTTGCGCAATGACTGCCGGGCTATCGAGCACACCGACCTGAATCTCACCGCCGAGCAGACCGGTCACGACAGGACCCGAGCCTTTGTAGGGAATATGGTTGAACTTGACACCGGCAGCAGCCGTCAGGGTTTCGGCTACCAGCACAAACGAAGTTGTGGGCGTGCCGTGATCGAGCTTGCCGTCTTTCGACGTTTTGGAGAATTCCACCAATTCGTTGAAGTTCTTGACCGCAAGTGTTACGGGCACCGTCACTACCAGCGGGAACGAGCCGAGCAGAGCGATGGGCTCGAAGTCCTTGACCGGGTCGTACGGCAAGTTCTTCATCAAAATCGGATTGGTCGTCAAGCCGCCGCTCGATGAGACGAGCAGCGTGTAGCCTTCATCCCTGGCCTTCGCCACGAAGTCATTGCCGATTGACGAGTTTGCACCGGCCTTGTTCTCCACCACGAACGATTGCTTGAGTTTGTCCTGCAGCTTCGCAGCAAACAACCGCGCGAGAATGTCATTGGTACCGCCGGGTGCAAACCCCACGACGATCTTGACCGGCCGATCCGGATACGTTTGCGCCAACGCAGGTGACTGCAATGCGAACGCAGCGCCGGCAACCGTAGCCGATGCGGCGATCGCGCGCACGAAGCGCCGACCTGCGCCAAAGAACGAGTCGGTCATGAATAATGTCTCCAAGTTGTAAGCAATGTCTCCAAATTGGCTTGATAAATCGATTCAGCCAGATTGATTTGCGTTTAAACGATGTCTGTTCAACGGATTCGCAGTTCATTCTACGGATCGATTCATCGGCTCGTCAATATTTGTACTTCCTGTCCGCTGCATGGACAAGCAGGACTCACTTTCGACGCGACGTACTTTCGAATCCCAATGCCTCCGACAGCTTCGCCGACTCCCGCAACAGCAGGGCGGCCGTCGTTTTGAGTCGCGAAGCGTTGAGCCGCACCTCGGGACCGAACACGCCGACGGAGCCGGCGACCCGCCCGTTGCGGTCGAAAAAAGGGACCGCAACTGCGGCGGCACCGGGGATCAATTCGCTGTGACTGGTTGAGTAGCCGCGCGCACGCGTCGCCGCCAGGTCTGCCTTAAATTTTTTCAGATCAACGTCGGCCCCTTTCAAGTAGGCGCGCAGCGCCTCGGGTGTCGTATTCGCAAAGGCCAGTATGGCGCGGCCTGACGCACCACGGGCGATTCGCTCCGTGTACCCAACCCCGCGCTTGAAGCTAAGCGGCTGGGGGCTGGCCAGTTCCGCAATGCAAAGGCGCAAATTGCCCTGAGGTACAAAAAGCGCGACTGTTTCCTTGGTCTCTTCCCATATTCGCCGCAGCAGCGGCTCGGCCACGGCCTTCAGGTCCAATGTCCCCTGCCAGACGTGGGCCAGGCGGGCGACTGAGGGCCCGAGGCGAAAGTGTTGAGGTTCGCCATGGGAGAGCAGAAAGCCGTGCTCCTCCAAGGTATAGAGCAGCCGGTAAAGCGTCGGCCGCGACAGATCGACGCGCTTCAGAAGCTCGCTTGCGGACAATTCCGGAGCGTCTTCGCGAAACGCCAAAAGAATTTCCAGCGCCCGACCGACCGCGCGCACGTTGTCGTTTCTCTCGGCTGTCGTCATTCACTATCCTTTGTATTAACTCGGTCTATTGTCCATCAAGCGGACACATTAAGCGGACACATTAAGCGGACACGTTGACCAATCTCAAATATAGTCCATATAATGGATTTATAGTCCATCTATCGGACAAACTACTCGAATAGTCATGATCCCAATCACCACTGAATCCCGTTACAACGCGATGATCAATCTGCGCGAAGGAAAGATCGGACGCGAAATCTTTTCCGACAAGGATATCTACCAGGAAGAACTGGAAAAGATCTTCACTCGCGCCTGGCTGTTCATAGGCCACGACAGCCAGGTCCCTGATGCAGGTGACTTCTTCACCTCGCGCATGGGCGCTGAGTCGGTGATCCTGGTGCGCGACAAACTGCGCAAGCTTCATGTTTTCCTAAATACATGCCGCCACCGAGGCATGAAGGTCTGTCAGTACGACCATGGCAACACTCACCATTTCACCTGCCCATACCATAGCTGGAGCTACGCTACCGACGGCCAGTTGTTAGGCGTTCCTCAATACAAAAACCTGTATGAAGGTCGAATGGATAGAGGCGAGTGGTCGCTGATCGAAGTGCCGAAGATGGAAATCTACAAAGGTACCGTTTGGGCGAGTTGGGACAAGGACGCCCCCGATTTCCGCACGTTCATGGGCGATGCGCTAACGCATCTCGACCTTGCGCTGGATTGCCGCGACGGCCGCGAAGGCGGCTCGGAAGTGCTGTTTGGCGTGCACCGGTGGGTCATGCCTTGCAACTGGAAATTTGCGGCCGAGAACTTCCTGGGGGACACCTACCACAACGTCAGCCACCGCTCGGTCGACATGATCGGCATCGGCCCGAGCGCCGAGGCGGGTGCAAAGGGCCGGCGCGACAACGAGCTTGAAAAAGCAAAACACATCTGGGTGAACTTTCCGGCCGGACACGGCGTGCACAGCGCGATCATGCCGGAAACCTGGGAGTTCCTGGACACCTACAAGAACAACGCCGTCGTGGCCGAGTATTTTCGTCATTGCCACGAAGAGCGCAAGCGCCGGCTGGGGGCCGAGCGCTATCGGCTGGTCCCGTTTGTCGGCACTACCTTTCCAAACGTTTCCTTCCACGGTAACCAGCCGCGCAACCTGTGTGCGTGGCAACCACACGGTCCGGAGTCGACCGAAGCCTGGCGCTTCTTCCTCGTTGACGCCGACGCGCCCCAGGAGGTCAAAGATTTCCTGCGTTCCTACTACATGCGCTACTCCGGCCCGGCCGGTATGACTGAGCAGGACGACATGGAAAACTGGAACTACGCAACCGCCGGCAGCCGCGGCGTGATCGCTCGGCGCCATCCTTACAACTACCAGCAGTCGCTTGGCAAGGTCCAAAGCAACGGCCCGGTGGCCGGCAACGTGAGTCTGCAAGTCAGCGAAGAAAATCCCCGGCAGTTCTACCGCCGCTGGCGCGACTACATGAACAACGCCGACTGGGACACCCTGTTGGGCCGCCAGGACCGGGCGCCAGCGAGCTTCGCCGAATAAGCCATGGGCGTCGTCATCGTTACAGGAGGCACCTTCGGGCTGGGGCAGGCGATCACGGTTGATCTGGCGCGGCGCGGCCACCAGGTGATCGCTTTCGGGCTGGCTCAAGCGCAAATCTCCAGCACCGCCCAAGGCATGGATTTGCTGCGTGCCGAACTCGAACAAGCCGGCTGCAGCGCCGACGTGCTCGAAGCCGACGTGTCGAGCTTGACTGACGTCCAGCGAATTGTTGAGCACGCTCAGTCGCGCTACGGTGCCATTCACGGCCTCGTCAACAACGCAGCCATTGGTCCGCTGGGCACGGTTCTCGATACCGATGAAGTGAGCTTTGGCCGCATCTTCGACGTCAATGTCAAAGGCACCTACCTGATGTCTCGGGCGGTGCTGCCGTATATGATCCGCGCCGGCGGTGGCTCGATTGTCAACATCGGCTCGGGGGCCGGTTACGGCAAGGCCAACATGGCCGCCTATAGCGCGAGCAAAGGTGCAATCCTGGCGCTCAGCATGGCGATGGCTTATGACCACTTTCATGACCGCGTGCGGGTCAATGTGGCCATCCCGGGCGGTGGCGGCATCGTCTCAGGTATGAGCGTCGGCCGCTCGGGCGGCGACATCGAAGCATTCCAGCGCAAACCAGCATTGGGCACAGCGGCCGGTCGGCCCGCCACCGGCTACGACCTGGCCAACGCAGTCGCCTTCCTCTTGTCGGATGAATCGGCGGCCATCTCCGGCACCGTCATCGATGTCGGATGTTTCTCGC
Organism: Burkholderiales bacterium; assembly: GCA_031415535.1. GTDB lineage: Bacteria > Pseudomonadota > Gammaproteobacteria > Burkholderiales > Burkholderiaceae_E > JANLTP01. The sequence continues at coordinate 9,682 of JANORY010000227.1, forward strand.
ACCAGGGCGGCCCGATTCCGCTCAAGCCGTGAACGAACCCTCAGGAGCAACCATGTCCAACGCTGCCGAAGTCACAGCCCTGTCCTCGATTGCCGCACCGCGTCTGCCGCGCGATGCACGCTATTTCGAAATCAAACGCGAGATCGAGGAATTCCTGTATGACGAGGCCAATCTACTCGACGAGCGCCGCTTCCCCGAGTGGCTCGCGACCCTGGCCGATGATCTGCAATATTTCATGCCGATGGAATACAACGTGAAGTTCGGCACTCACGCCAAGCGCGAATTTACCACGCGCGAAAAGCACATGAGCTGGTTCAACGAAGGCAAATGGACCTTGACCAAACGCGCCGAGCAAATACTCACCGGTGTGCACTGGGCCGAGGAGCCCTTGTCGCGCGTCTGCCGTCTTGTGACCAATGTTCAACTCACGGCGATCGAGACCAATGCCGACGGTGAAGTCGAAGTGGCCGTTTCCAGCCGCTTTCTGATCTACCAGAACCGCTGCGAGTATGAGCAGTACTATTTCGTTGGCGACCGCGTCGACCGGATGCGCAAGATGCAGGACCGGTGGCTGCTGGCCGCGCGCGAGATTCGATTGCACCAGAACGTTCTACTCGCCAAGAACCTGACCGTTTTCTTTTAGGTAACAAAGCTCGGCCAAATGAACCAACTATAAAAGTGATTGCATCCACAAGCGCGTCAACGCAGGTATTAGTCATTGGTGCCGGCCCGGTCGGTCTCACACTGGCAATGGACCTGGCGCGCCGCGGAATCCAGGTGCTGGTGGCTGAACTGCGGCGGCGCGGCGAACCGCCGCCGGTGAAGTGCAATCACATCTCTGCACGCTCGATGGAAACGTTTCGCCAATTAGGCGTCGCCGAGGCGTTGCGCGACGCCGGTCTGCCGAGTGATTATCCGCACGACGTCGCCTACCGCACGAGCTTTCGGGGACTGGAGCTGTCGCGTATCCGAATCCCCTCACGCGCCGAACGGGCTGATCCCAACATTGAAGGTCCGGACACCGGGTGGCCGACGCCTGAGCCGCCGCATCGGATCAACCAGTTGTACATGGAGCCGATCCTGTTCCGGCACGCGCAGGGTATGACCAATATTCGAATGCTTTGCCGGACCCAAGCCTCGGTCCTTGCGCAAGACGATACCGGCGTAACCGCGACCCTTGAAGATCTCGACACGGGCACCCGGTCGGAAGTTCGTTGCGACTATCTGGTCGGTTGTGATGGCGGACGCTCGCAGGTGCGCAAGTTCATCGGCTCGGCCTTCACCGGCGTTGATGTGGTGGCTCGGGTGCAGTCGACATTGATCGACGCGCCACAACTGCTTTCGCAACTGCCGAACCGGCCCGCCTGGGCCACGTTCTCGGTCAACCCGCGCCGCTGCGGCAATGTCTACGCGATCGATGGCAAGCGCCGCTGGCTGGTCCACAACTACCTGCTTTCCAGTGAGTCCGACTTTGACTCGGTAGATCGGGACTGGGCGATCCGGCAGATCCTCGGTGTGGACGGCGAGTTCGCATTCGACGTGGTCTCGAAGGAAGACTGGTTCGGCCGGCGACTGGTCGCCGACCGCTTCCGAGACCGTCGCGTTTTTGTATGTGGCGACGCGGCGCACTTGTGGGTGCCGATGGCGGGTTATGGATGAACGCTGGCATCGCTGATGCAATGAATTTGTCCTGGCAGCTCGCCGCGCGGCTGCAGGGATGGGGTGGCGAGGTTATTCTCGACGGCTACCAGGCTGAGCGCCAGCCGATTACGGAACAAGTCGCCCAATTTGCGATGAACCACTCGATCGCTCTGCAGGCCCAGCGGGAGGCTGTGCCGGCCGATATCGAGCAGGCCGACGAACACGGCGACGCCGTACGCGAGCGGTTCGGTAAAGAACTGTATGAACTGAACGTTCAGCAGTATTGCTGCGCCGGACTGAACTTCGGCTACTTCTATGCCGAATCCCCACTGATCGCGTACGACCACGAGGCCGCGCCCGGCTACGGCATGGCTTCCTTTACGTCCTCCACCGTCCCAGGCTGCCGCACGCCGCACCTTTGGCTTGCAGTTTCGCTTGAAGGCAAGCGCTCGTTGTACGACGCGATGGGCGATGGTTTCACCCTGTTGCGCATCGATTCTGGCAAGGACGCTACGGCCTTGTTAGTGGCTGCCGCCGACTGTGGGCTTCCCTTGCAAGTTTTGGACTTGCGCTCTGAAGACACGCAAGGCCTCTATCCCCACACCTTCGTGCTGTCCCGCCCGGACAGACACGTTGCCTGGCGAGGCAATGAACTGCCCGCCGACCCTCGTCAGTTGGTCGACCTTGTGCGTGGTGCCACCAACCTGAACGCAAGGAAGCGTAATGCCCACTGAAACGCAACTGCGCGCCGACCTGGCGGCGTGTTATCGCTTGTTCGATTGGCTCGGCTGGACCGAGCTGATCTTCAACCATATCACGGTGCGGCTACCGACTGCTGCCAACCAGAAGCCCGAATATCTGATCAATCGGTTCGGCCTGCACTACGGTGAGGTTCGTCCGGACAATCTGGTGCGCATCGACCTCGACGGCCACTCGCGTGACGGCCGCGACGGCAGCGAAGGCAGCGACGCGCGCGTCAACCGGGCGGGCTTCGTCATCCACAGTGCGATCCACGCGGCGCGTGACGACGCACACTGCATCATGCATGTTCATACCTCGGCGGGTTGTGCGATTGCGTGCAAGGAAGAGGGCCTGCGTCACGACAACTTCTACAGTGCCATGCTGTTCGATGACGTGGCCTACCACGACTACGAAGGCGTCACGACCAATCTGGACGAGCAGCCCCGGCTGGTCGCTTCACTTGGGCGCCGCAATCATCTGATTCTGCGCAATCATGGGTTGCTGGCGCTTGGGCCGGATGTTCCAACCGCCTTCAACAGGTTGTGGATCTTGCAAAGGGCTTGCGAGATCCAGCTCGCGAGTGATAGTGGAAGAGGCCCGAACCGTTCCATCCCCGAGCACATCCTGCGGACCGTACCCGCGACCCGTGTCGCTGGCCGCAGCGACGTGAACCGGCTGATCTTCGACGCGATGCTGAGGCGGGCCGGATAAACGTTGCCGAACGCTATGTCGGAAGGGTGCCGTCAGCTCGGAATCCAGTTGCCATGAAAACCGTTTGGGATGCGGCCGGGAATGGTGATGACCGCTTGCGGTTCAGCGGAAAACCGTGCAGCGTCGAGGATGACAAGCGCACTTTGCGGGCGACTGGCGTCAGTCACCAAACCAATCAACCAGCCCTCGTCCTCGGCGCGCGCTGAGTCGGCACCGGTTGAATCTGCCTTCGGTACGAACACAAATTCTCCGGGAACCTGATTCGCTCCGAAATCATGCACTTCGCGCGTGCCGGTCTGCAGGTCATGTTTGTAAAGGCACGAGGCTTGTTCGCTGAACGCATTTCGATCAGCCAGAGCCAGTGTGTAGGCATAACGGTACGGCTTGCCGATCAAGGCCTCGTTGATGCGTGGAAACTCTTGCGGTGACGCATCGATGATCCGGCGCTCGGTACGTCGGTGGGACGGATCAATGGTCCAGCGCTCGAAGGCAATCCGTTTCGAGTCAGGTCCCATCGTGCTGGAATTGAATAATTCATGGTGCGCACAAACGTCGACGACCACCTTGCCATCGGCTTGTTCGTAGGCATTGGCGGGATGGAACAGGGCGCAGGCATCGACATCGCACCAGATAATGTCGGCGGCGCTGCCTTCGCGGGGCAGCAAACCGACGCGGGCCTGGTGTTTGTCATTCCAGTTGTACGGGAAACGGAAGCCGCGCAGCAAGCGGCTCATTGAGAAGGTGACCGGCAGATCGAAGATCAGCACGTACTGGCGGGTGATCATGCAACCGTGAATCATCGGGCCGTGTCGCACCGGAATTGGCAGTTCACGTCGCACGGTTCCCGAGGCGTCGACGACGACATGCCGGACCGCTGCCTGATCGGTCGCTTCATAACAGATCGCGTGCAGCTCGCCGGTGTCAGGGTCAAGGTAAGGATGGGCGGAAAAGCTGCCTTTGAGCGTGCCATTGAACGCATCGTAGGTCTCGGTGTTCAGCTCTTCGCCGAGTCGTACTGGATAACTGCCCGCCTCGACGATCGCCCAGGCATGACCGGCATGGCCGATGATATTGGTATTGACGGTATCCAGTGCGCCGCGCTGCTGGCCTGGCGTACCTGTTTCACCAAGCGCTGCGCAAACCTGCCGGGTGCGTACCCAGCGATTACGGTACCAGAGCGCCTGGCCGTCTTTCAGGCGAACGCCGTGCACCATACCGTCGCCGACAAACCAGTGGTAGGACGGCGCATGAGGCGTGCCGATCGGGTTCGGTCCGATCCGCAGATAGCGGCCGTCCAGTTCAGTCGGGATCGAGCCCTTGACCTCAAGGTTGTTGAAGGTGCGTTCCTCGGCGACTGGCGCATTGGTTCCGCTCAGAAACGGATGCGCCTCGGTCAGCGGTTTCATGCGCTGACGGTTGTAGGCACCGATGTGCATCGCACCGCGTGCGACCAGGGAGCGAATTGTTGTCTCGACGGTGCTGGGCATGATGTGTGGGTCCGTGATGGGGTTGGAGTATCGATCCTGTAGGTAGATCGACGATAGTTTGAAGGACTATTTAATGTTAACAGTGAAAACATATGAGAAGATACCGAATAAAGATAACATTGTCAACATTAAGTAATATTGCAAACACTATGTCGTCATGACTCATGATCGCCAAATCTGAAGCGGTAGCGCGCGCCTATCATCATGGTGATCTTCGAAGCGCTTTAATCGAGGAAGCTTTACGTCTTCTCGAGACTGCGGAGACCGCTGAGCCTGCGGTGTTGAGCCTTCGCGGGATTGCGCGCAATGTCGGGGTTAGCGCCACGGCGGTGTACCGACACTTCCCGGACAAGGATTTCTTGTTGGGCGCGCTCGCCGAACGTGGCTTCGAGTTGCTGGCGAAACGGCAGCGCGCAGTGGCGCTCAGGGCACGTGGTCAACTGGCGATTGCAGCCCTGGGTCGTGCCTATGTGCGGTTTGCGCTGGAGAACCCGGGTCTGTACCGGCTGATGTTCACGCATCGCGCCTATGCAGGGGATTCGCTGAAAGACGGTCCGCAGGGGTCGGCAGCCTGGATGCTTCGGGAGCAGGTCGCGGTAGCGCTCGGACCTGTCGCGACCGAGCAGAGCGTTGCGGTGACGGCCTTGCGCGCCTGGTCATTGGTACACGGCCTTGCCATGCTGATTCTTGATCGCCAGGTCGATCGCCAGGCGGGCGAGGCGATGATCAACGCGCTAATCAGTGTTGAGGCGGTGGGGTTGGGGTAACGTGTTCAAACCCCCGAGGATCGCCCAGGCGCAGTCAATTCCGCAAGATACCTGCGCAGCAACGCGACCCGCCGAGGTCTGAAACTGACTTTGGTCGCCGTCACCATCAGGATTCATTGCCGGCGTAACGGATCATTACCGCCTCCTCGCGCCAGCCGGTGGAGAGTTCGAAGGTTTAAACTTCACTAGAGTCGTGGAAGGTTCTGGATCGATGTACAGCGTCTACGGAGGCCTGACAAGCAGAGGTTTGCCGGTGCTTGCCGGCCCGCAGACGCTAGGACTCCACGATTGAACCAAGGCGTAATGTTCCAATGAGGGCCGCACAAGGTTCGAACCTGTGCTGCCGCTGCCGTGTTCAGGTCAGAACCTCGAGTGGCGAGGAACTGCGTAACGATTCGGTCATTTCTTCGGTTGGATCCATCGCAACCCTGACAGTCGGCGACGAAGTTTTCCTCGGCGACGCGTCGTAGTACGTGGTCGCAGCTTACTACCTGATCAACGGTATGTGCAATCTAAACTGAACGACGCGGTTAAGCCTGAAAGAACCGATTTGAGGAGGCGACGCTATCGACTCCCGCTCAGGGGTGGTCTGCTCACTACGAATGGAACCTAATCTAAAGCCAATCCGCGCGGATTCGTTGTAATCTGCTTAAATTGTGACTGTTAACAGAATAGCCGGATAATTCGACGCTTGCGACACATTGCCCGTGTCGGGTAAGGATAGATAGAGACTCCAATGGGCCACGATCCCGTCATGCTTACGCGTGCGCCTCTGCTTGAGGC
>JANORY010000228.1:0-7029 GCA_031415535.1 Burkholderiales bacterium
GCTGCCGCCCGCCCCGGCTGCCATGTGCTCACCAATCAGCGCTGATAACCGGTCCGGGCCTTTAAGGTTCAGCGCGACGACCTTGTCAAACATATCCTCGGTAACTTCGGAGAGTTTGCCGTAAAGCGGCGACATGCCGGCGTTGTTGACCAGGATATCGACCTGGCCGAACTGCGCGTAGGCAATATCCACCAACGCGTCACAAGCGTCCCAGCGTCCGACATGCGCTGACACCGGCAGCGCACGCCGACCGAGTGCGCGCACTTCGGTGGCTACTGCCTCACACGCATCGAGTTTGCGCGAGGCGATGATGACATCGGCACCGTGCGCTGCAAACGCCAATGACATGGCGCGCCCCAGGCCGCGACTGCCGCCGGTCACCAAGGCCACTTTACCGCTCAGATCGAATAGATTTTCCATAATCTCACATTCAGCGTTCGTATCGACGAGGATGGCTAGGACGGCACAGGCGGCAGCGACGCTCGATATTCGGACAACGCAAATCCGGCATCCTTGGGAATGCAGACATAACGACCGTCATCACGTTGTTCAATCCACGGCGTGATCGGTCGAACGGTGCTGGTTTGGGTAGCGGCAAAGGCTTGCGACACGCTGTCGTATTGCGCCAGACGTACGACATTCGAAAGGGTCGGGAATATGACGGTGCGCTTTTTGCTGGCGGCATCTTCGATCACTTGCTGCGGTCGAATCCAGACCGAATCAATATTTTCGTGGCCATCATGCCCGGCGATCTGGTCCGCCGGCACCCGCGCCAGGTAAAAATGAGTATCAAAGCGTTTCGGCATCATATCCGGAGTAATCCAGTGCGAAAAATGCGCCAAATCGTCGCAGGCCATTTGCAGATCGCCCTGCTCTAGTAATTCACCCAGCGTCGCCGTTTGGGCATTCAGTGCCTGACGCCAAACGTCCAGTTCGCCCAGTTGGCCATCGGTAACCAATGCTGCGCCACCGCGCCGGCGCGCCAGCAAAATTCCTGACTCTTCAAACGCTTCGCGGATGGCTGCGACCCGCAGCTCGGATTGTTTCGGACTCGAGTCAGGATAAGGGGCGAGGCGCGACAGCACCCGGTGATCGGTATCTTGCCGATCAACCTTGCCACCCGGAAAAACCAGCGCGCCCGAGGCAAAGTCAATCTGGTGGTGTCGCACCACCATAAAGACCTCCAGTCCTTGCGGGCCATCGCGCAGCAACAAAATAGTGGCGGCCGCCACCGGTATCGTTGCCCTGGCAGGCACTATTGCCGTATTTTTTTCAGACATGCCGGGCTTTCAGGACAACTGCGGGGACGCAGCGATCCGAAAATTCACGCCACCCAGGTGAAATGAGTTTTCAATGACTCGATAGCCTCTGTCCACTGCGCGCTCAAGTGTCGCCGCGGGTTCTTTAGCCTGAATCAAGATCGAGCCCAGGCAATCCAGCTTGCCGCCGACAAACTGTATCGAGCTATGCTCAAAGCTCATCACTGGCACGCCGTCCAGAGACCCGAGCGGCGTCTGCAAAATGTCGGACCAGTGCTTGGCCAGCTCGTGCGGATTCGGGCTCTCAAGCTCGATGCCGGCGATTGCGCAGGTATCGGCGCTGCGAACAAAGCTCTGCCACTGCGCTCCGGCCGGCCACCAAGTGCCCATGCGATCATCGCCACCCGTACTGTGTCCGAGCTCAATAAACGCTGCGCGACAATCACGCGGATGCAGTTGTGCGCTCTGGTAGGCGTCACGTTCGATCAGATGCGCCGTGCGCACCCCCATTGTCTCGGCATGCGCTGCCAGGCCTCGCGGGTCGCTGGCCTGGAAGATCGCCATATAACCGCCATGTCCACGGGTGCGGGTAATAAAGCGCCCGGCCGCAGTGTCAGCGCGGGTGGGTGACACCACTTCGAGAAAATCCGTGCCAATCGGGATCAGCGCATTCTCAAGCCCGTAAGGCGCGACATTCGGGTCGCGATAGCAGACCGCAACCTTAAAAATATCTTGCAGATCGTCAATCACCGGACCCAAGCGAGGTGCCGCCAGACACACTTGTCGAAGTCGCAAATAGTCAGCCATTGAGTTGTCTCCTGACGGGTTGATTGATTATGAACGCCGCAGTGGCGGACCGACCGCCCGACCGCCATCTACCCGCAGCAATTGCCCGGTGACTTTGTCCGCCGCCAGCAGATACAAAATGGCCTCGGCAACGTCGTCGGGCGTCAGTACTTCGCCGAGCGCGGCGGTTGCCTGGTAGCGGTTGCGGTTGGTCTCGTAGGCGGCACCCATGCCGGCCTTTAGCCAGCCGGTTTCAATGAAGCCGGGTAACACGGCATTGACACTGACTTCAGGGCCCATGACCCGTGCCAGCGAAACGGTCAAGGTGTTCAAAGCACCTTTCGAAGCGGCGTAGGCGATCGACGAGCCCAGACCTTCCTGGCCGGCAATTGAAGACACATTAACCACCGAGCCCAGTGCTGCGCGCAGTGGCACCTCACAAGCGCGCACCATTTGGAACACACCAATGGTGTTGACCGAATAAATATCGTGGAAATCCTGCGCACTCAAACCTTCGAGTTTCTGCGCTGCCACGAACTTGGTGGTGCCGGCGTTATTGACCAGAAAATCAATTCGATTCCAACGCTCCTGGGCCGCCGCTGCCAATCGTCGACAATCGTTATCATCGGCAACATTGCCGGGTACCACCAGAACATCGGCACCGGCCTCGCGGCATTGCTGGGCAACTGCCTGCGCAGACTCGGCACTTTTGCTGTAGTTGATCAAAACCGACGCACCTTGGCGGGCCAACATCAAGGCTGTGGCCGCACCCACACCCGATGACGAACCCGTCACGATCGCACACTTGCCTTTGAATTTCATAAGCCACTCCCGATGCTCGGTTGATTCCTAAATCGGACGCTACCGCAATTTCAGGGCGCCTTTGCATTGCATCGTCCGCCAAGTTTCATTTGGTGGTGGGTTCTCGCAGCCGCCGCGACTCGCGGCGGGCGATCCACAGCGTGGCCGCAACGATAACAACGCCGCCGAGCAAGGTAGTGCTGCTCGGTGCATCACCAAATACCAGGAAGCCCCACATCGTGGCCCAGATCAGATCGAGGAACTTCACCGATTGAGTCGACGACATATCGGCCGCCTTCAGCGAGTGAGTCAAGCAATAATGCCCGGCGCTACCGAGCACGCCGCTCACAGCGAAGATCAACCATTGCGTGGGCGTCGGCCACGCCCACACGTAGAGCGCCATCGGCAAAGACAAGATTGACACGACCAGCGTTTGCCAAACCACGATGACCTGCGGGCTGTCGCGCCGGGTCAGTATCTTGGTCAGCAGAAAGCTCAACGAGAAGATCGGTGCCGAGGCCAACATGATCAGTGAATACCAGCCGCCCGTGCCCGCCAGGCGCGGACCGACTACGATCAGCACGCCGGTAAAACCGATTAATGCGGCCACCCAGCGGTCCCAGCGCATCTTTTCGCCCAGCAGGTAGGCCGCACCAATCATCGAGAAAATAGGACCGGTATAGCCGATGGCGGTCATATCGGCCAGCGCCAGGTGCGGCAAGGCCCAGAACCAGAGCGTCAGCCCGACGGTGTGCACCGCGCCCCGGCTGAACTGACCGCTGATGCTGCCGGGCAGAAAACTCGACGGCCCGGCGCGGATCACGAACGGCAGCATCGCCACCAGACCGAACACATGCCGCAGAAACTGCGCTTGAAAGGAATTCATGTTCTGCGTCATGTGACGCATCAACATGTTGAGCACCGAGAATGTCAGGCCGGCCGCGACCGCCCAAATGATGGCCTGGGTTGCGCCGGGTGCCTGTTTGAATCGTTGCGACAGGTGGCCGGGGTTAAAAACACGGCTGACGTTCAAATCACTTCACGAGTTCGCAGTGCAGCGATATCGCTCGCTCCGTAACCCAGCTCAGTGAGCACTTCATCGGTATGTTCGCCAAGCGTCGGCGGGCGGCGGCGTTTGACCGCCTGGGTTTCAGACATCCAGATCGGAACAGCCGCCACCGGTGCCGGTCGTGGCAAGCCGGGATAATCGGTGTCTTGCAAGATGCCGAGCGCTTGAACTTGCGGATGATCGAGCGTTTCCTGCGGCTTGAGCACCGGCCCGGTCGGAATCTTGGCCTCACCAAGAATTCGAATAACTTCATCGGCGGTGTGCTCGGCACACCATCGAATCATCCGTTCACCAATGATTTCACCGTGTCGGCCACGGCCGTCGTCATCGGCAAAACGAGCATCGGTCAGCCAGTGCGGCTCGCCCATCAGTTTCGCCCAGCGCGCATACAAGGGTTGACCGAGTACCTGTACCAGCACCCAGCGATCGTCCTTGGTACGGTACAAGTTGACCGGTGCCGAGGTCTGGCCACGATTGCCGGTCGGTACACGGTCAATGCCCGTGACGCCCTGCTCGATCAACGCCGCATTGTTGACCGTGACCGCCGTGGCCAACAGGGCACCTTGCACCATTTGCCCCTTGCCGGTTTTCTGCCGCTCCATGAGCGCCGCCATCGTGCCAAACGCGCAATGCAGCGCGGTTCCAAAATCAACCCAGGCGGCGGCGGCTCGATACGGTTGCTCGGGTTCGCCGGTCATGTACACCACACCCGACATGACCTGGCCAATGCCATCGAAGCCGACATTCTTCGACATCGGACCGACCGGCCCGAAGGCGGTGTTGGTCACGAAAATAATGTCGGCTCGATAGGAACACAAGGTCGCATAATCCAGTCCCATCGATAACAAGGTCGGGCTCGGCAGATTGGCGATCACGACATCAGCCGTCTTCACCAGTTGCGCCACAATCTTGCGGCCTTCCGGGGAGGCCGGGTTCAAGGTCATCGAGCGTTTGTTTCGGTTGATTTGTAAAAACAGGGCGCCGACGCCGCCACCAACCGGCGCTGGAAATCGGTCTTCGCTACCATCGCGCTTTTCAATTCGAATCACATCGGCACCATATTCGGCGAGCAATGTGGCCACGTACGGTCCGGCAATATATCGGCCAAAATCCAGTACTCGTATGCCCTGCAATAAGCCGTTCATAAAGTCGCGCTCCTGTTTTTAATATTCGTTGGCGATGCCGTCGATACGGCCGTCTGTGCAGTTGTCTGTGCGGCCGTTATTGAAACCGAAGACTCCGCATTGCGAACCGCTGTCGGCGCAAACGCAATGACACCGGCTTGCACCAGCGCATTAAATTGATCCTCGGTCATTGCTGTTCGCGAATTCAGAATCGGCCAGCTATGTTCACCCAGCAAGGGTGCTGGTTGTCGAGCACCAAGCCGGCGGCCATCAAGAATAATGGCGATGCCCGCCTGGCGCTGCGGACCCGAGAATTCGCGATTCAGATCGATGAAAAATTCGGCTTCCTCGAGGTGGCGGTTGCAAGCCAGCTCGTCGGCATGCAAAACCGGCGCGCACGGCACCCCGAGCGCTTGCAATTGGTGAGCTGCCTCGGCCGGGCTTTTCGAGATCGACCAGCGCGAAATCGCCACATCAATTTCGTCTTCGCGTTGCTGGCGTGCCAAACGGCTGGCGAATGCCGCATGGCCGACCCAATCGGCGCGGCCAATCACCTGCGCCAAGCGATCAAACTCCAGCGTGGTACCAGCGAATATTGCGATCCAGGCATCGTTGCCGAGCGCCGGGTAAATGCCGTGCGGCGCCAACAGCGCATGTCGGTTAGCGCGACGCAGCGGCGCTCGGCGGTTGATCTGATAGTCAATCAACGACGGCGTCGTGAATTGCAACATGCATTCGATCAGGCTCAGATTGACGAACTGACCTTGCCCGGTTTGCCTGCGATGCCAGAGCGCAGTCAGCGCGGCGGCGCATCCGAACAGTCCGCCGACCGGATCGCCATAGGCCAGATGCAACATGGTCGGAGGCGTTCCCGGTGAGCCCACAAAACTGGGCAGACCGCAACCTTGTTCGAGCGTCGAGCCATAGGCCCGCGTGTCCGACCAGGCGTTGCCGATGCCGAAGGCGGACATGGAGACCATCACCAATTGAGGATTGTGCGCAACGAGTTGCTGATATCCCAGGCCCATTTTGGACATCACGCCGGCGGCCTGATTCTCGATCACCAGATCGGCTTGCGTAATCAGTGCTAACGCGAGATCGCGACCGGATGTGGTCGTCAAATCAATGCTGGCACCTTGCTTGCCCCGATTCAAGCCGAGAAACGGCTTGGCATTTTCATATTGACGCTCGCGGATAAACTCCGACGTCCAAGTCACGCCGCGCCACCAATCCGGGTAGCGACCTGCTTCAATTTTTATGACATCGACTCCGAGGTCCGCCAATAGTCGGGTTGCTAGCGGTCCCGCCCAGCCCATCGTGAAATCAACCAGGGTCAGGCCGGCTAACGGTGGGTCACATTCGGCGTCGTCAGCGTCGGTGACGTCTGTGTCGGTGACGCCTGTGTCGGCGTCGTCTGTGTCGGCGTAGTCTGTGTCGGCGGCGTGATCATACGAGGCATCACGATTGGTGGCATCACGCGCCAACCGCTCACCGATTGGCGTCGCGGTCAACGCAAACGGCGTGCGCGGTACCCGAAACTCGCAACCCTTGTGCGTAAATGTGGCAAACGCATCGCGCGCATTAAAGATCGGATGCGCCAAGATGCCTGCGGCATCCGGTACCACGACCATCGGTACCTTGTAGCGGCGTCCCAGTTCCGCCCATTCAAGGGCGCTACGCCCGGCAAGCGCGCGACACATCGCCAACTCAACTTCGTCGAGCCGGGCGAATCGCAACTCGCGTGTGAGCAACTGCTGGTCAGCACTCTGCGCATGCATTTGCAGGGCCTGGCACATCGACTTCCATTGATCAGGCGTGGTGCAGGTGATACCGACCCAACCCTCCAGACAGGGGTAGATACCGACCGGACCATTCGGCGAAAAACGGTTCAGCCCTTCGCGTGACATTGGAATGCCATCGCGCTCGAAAAAGTGCATATGCATTTCACTGAGCACCAGACAGGCTTCAAAAATGCTGACTTCGAAGTGTC
>JANORY010000229.1:0-2183 GCA_031415535.1 Burkholderiales bacterium
CCCACCTGCTGCGGTGGCGTTCGGGATGCCGGTCTCTATCACCCCCGGAGCGATATCAGGAAGAATTTTCAGCAGATCGATAAATGCCTGCTTTGTCGCCCCGGTTATGTCACCGTTGTTGATCGCGTTGACCAACTGGGATTTCAAACTTTGGATATAAATCGCTGCAGTTTTTGCCTGTTCCGCATCACCGGATACCAGACCTTTTGACGCTTCTTCCGCCAATCGCTTGTACGCTTTCGCAAGTTCGGGACCATGCTCTTTCGCAAGCCCTGCAAGCAATTGCGGCGACAAATTGACCGGGAGCTTAGATATCTCGACCGGGGTCATTTTCTGAAATTCGGTGCTGATCAACTTTCCGTACTGACCGATCATCGCTCTTGCCTTTGACTTCAAACCGCTGTCCGCGGAAGGATCGGCAAGAACCTTCTCCCAGTAGCTCTGATCGATTTTGAGAAGACCGATCTTGTCCGTGATCGCCTTGGTCGAAAATCCTTCGGCAATGACTCCCATCCGCTCTAATATCTGCTGTTTCTTCACTTCGGCCTGGGCCGGAGTAATGAATCCCAGCTTCGCGTCGATGTCAATAGCGATGGTGTCCAGCATGGCCTTAAAGCCCACAAAGCTGTTTGCCGTACCCGCCGCGGCCTCGATGGCGAATGCCTCGATCGCACCCCCGGCTGTTGGGTTTTCCAGCTTGTCAAGAAAGGCATTTGCAACGGCCTCGCCCATTGGCCCAACCCTCTGGATCAGACTGTCCTTGAGTTTGGCGTACTTGGTTGAGACCGTATCTTCGAGCTTGCCGAGCGAAACATCTTTATTAACGCCCTCGGCAAATCCGGCCAGCCACGTTTCCTTGCTCAGCTTTCCGGCTTCTTTGAGTTTTTTTAGTTCCGCGATCAACCCCTCGATATCGTCCTGGGCCGATGTGAGATTGAAGGATTTTTTAACGATCTCACCGAAGCGCGGGAAATTTTCGACGGCCTGTTTAAAATCAAGTTTGTCGAAAGAAACCGCGAGCTGGTTTAGATTAAAAGCGAACTGATTTATATCGGCACTCGGCAATGACAGTTTGATACGGCCAAACGCCTGTATCAGGCCGTTGATCGTATCCTCGGCCACACCCATCGGCTTGAGCAGGCCGTATGTGCTTACAGCGGTTGACACAAGAACACCCGGCGATAACGCGGCGACCGCATTGAGTTCGGCAAGTTTTGCTTTTGCTGCTTCGATGCTGCCGGTTGCGGCGACCATCTGGTTCGACATGTCGCTGAATTCCGACCCCGCGCGAAGAAAGGCGTAAGCTCCGGTCGCCGCTGCCGCAGCTACCGCCGTTCCGGGTCCGATCGCACCCATCAAACCGCCACCGCCGCCGCCCATTGTTGATGTCGCCGAGCGCCGTCGTTCTTCCGCCTGCATCTTGCGGGATTGTCGCTGGAATTCAGCCGCGCTTCGCTGCATCGCCCGTGAGCGGGCACGAAATTGGGCCTCGGCCTCTCGTTCGACCTGTCGCGTGAGAGCACGTTCACCAGCCGCCGTCCGCTGCTGCATCCGGCGAATATCGGCCTCGGCCCGCCTCATTGCCGTATCGCCACCCCTGCCGCCACTGCCCACGCCGCCCACGCCGCCCACGCCGCCGCCGACCGACAGCTTCATCTTCTTCATCCGGTTTTCGAGCCGGTCGACGAGCTTCAGCCCGCGCGCGACACCTCGTTCGAGAGCGGTCGTATCCGCGTCGAAGTAGCTGACCAGTCTGTCGAATTCGAGTGTGCTTGCCATTGCGTTGAATTATCGGCTTTGTGACGGTTTTAGTGTCAAAGGTTCGACAGGTCAAATGTAGCTTGTGCATTGGCCTTATTCGCGACTTTCATGCGGTTCTCTTTCAGAGCTTCGCTGACAAAGCGGTATCGGTATCGTTGATAGAGCGGTTGTTTGCGGATCGACGACCAGTCGCCGAGCGGGATGCCCTGCTGGATCGCATCGTACACGTCGAAGAACCACAGCGGCGGAGGCCCGTACGCAGGGTTACGCAGTGCCATCGCCGGATTCAATAGATAACCTTTTAGGCTTTTTTTTCCGAGGCAGTTGGATTATTTGCTTCGCCGATCACGTAGCGATACAGCTTGGCGAGGCCGTGCGGCGGCATTTGGATAAAGGTCTCGTAGCTGACCGGGACCTTCGTT
>JANORY010000230.1:0-1938 GCA_031415535.1 Burkholderiales bacterium
GCCCGTGGCGCCGACGATCAGAATCGTATGCTTTTTGTTTGTCGTCATTGTTCGTCAGCCTTCATTGGTGCATCGGCTCCGGTCGCCCATTCAAGCAATGAATTGTTATAGACCGTCCAGTCGCTGAAGACGAGCATTTCGAGAGCAAACGTAGTGGTGGTGGCAGCGATACCGCCACTACAGTGCTGTATGACCCGCTTGTTCGAAGCGACGCCGATGTTGCCGTGACCGTACCTGCCGTAGGCAAAAATGCCCTTGTAGACCGGTTCTCCACCAAGCGCCAGTCGATTGCCTCGCCAGTTCTCGGCGAAGATGCGAAATGAATGTAAACCCAGAGAAATGACCAGACCCGGAATCAGAAAAAACATCGAGCGCTCTCTCCGTTTGGACTAACTCCAGTGCATTGTCACGTACTCGCCTATCGTCAATTGCTCGCACCCTGAGAATCAATTTGAGCGAAATAGGGTTCTGTGCCCAGGGCATCGATTCGCGCCCAGAGTTCCGGTCAGGCCGCTTGCGCAGCACCGAGAGCGTCGATGCCAGGATACCGCATTCAAGGAAAGCATCGAACTCACCTTTGACGAACCGAGGTAGTTCGGCGCCTGATGCGAGGTTGACTTGCGCGATGAAAGTCGCCATGTTCACTTGCTCCGGTGGATACAGATTGGTCTGCTCGGTTGCGCTGTTGCAATGAACCCGGTGGTGCGCCAGGCCAAGCTGCAGAGTAAACAACTCGCCTTGCGCTTCGAGCCAAAGACGTCGGCGGCGAGCGGTTTTGAGGATGGGGTTTTTAAACACTGTTGTCGCGGACACCAAAGCGTATCAGGTGTTGTCCGGGCAGAGGCACCAGCGCGGCGAGGCGCTGCATGAACTCCAGCGGCGACATCACCCGATGCGTGGTGCCGTCACGCCAGGGTGTCTTTTGCGTGTCAACACCACTTGGCTTGCAGCGTTGCACTGCACCCGTTCGTTGGCCAGCGCCGGGCGGGTGATGTAACGACACAGTCTCTCCAGCGTCTTGCGCTGGCTGGCGCGCGTGCCTCGGGCGAATCGTCATCGTCGCCCAGGTACGTTTCGCCTTGTACTTTGACCAGAACGCCGCGCCGATCTGCGGCTCACCGTCGGCAAAGGAGATCGGTGGCGAATTTGTGTGGCCCGCATGATGCCCCTAGTGCGTTAATTGGCTAATGCGCTTGGCGTTTGACGATCAACCGCCATGACGGCAGCCAACCGAAAAGCCAACCAAAAGTGGAGCGAGGGGAAAATGAAAAACTTGTTCGACCTGATCGTCAAGGTTGCATTGGTGACCGGCGGTCCCGCGGCCTGGGCCGCGCGATGGCGCTGGGCTTCGCCGCGCATGGGGCGGACGTCATCATCGCGTCGCGCAAGCTCGACGCCTGCGAGGCGGTCGCCGCCGAAGTGCGCGCCACTGGCCGGCGCGCGATGCCGGTCGCGGCCAACGTCGGCCGCTGGGACGACTGCGACGCGCTGGTCTACAAGGCCTACGCGCAGTTCGGCAAGGTCGATGTGCTGGTCAACAACGCCGGCAAGTCCTTGCTCTACAAGAAGCTCAGTGACGTGACCGAAGCGATGTTCGAGAAGGTCGTGAGCCTGAAATTGAAAGGCCCGTTTCGCTTGAGCTCGCTGGTCGGCGAACGAATGATGGAGGGCGAGGGCGGCAGCATTATCAACATATCGTCGGTCGCCGCCGCGAACCCGGCGCCGAACGCCGAGCCCTACGGCGCGGCGAAAGCGGGACTGAACAATTTGACGCGCTCGTTCGCGTTCGCGTTCGGCCCGAAGGTGCGCGTCAACAGCATTATGGCGGGACCGTTTTTGACCGACATCTCAAAAGCCTGGGACCTCGAAGCCTTCGCCAAGCGCGCCGAAAACGAGATGGCGCTCAAGCGCGGCGGCCAGGCCGACGAAGTGGTCGGC
>JANORY010000231.1:0-3381 GCA_031415535.1 Burkholderiales bacterium
CGACCGCGCGCGCCATCGCTTGCTCGCCGTTCAGGCCTTGATGCAGACTGAATACTTCGGCGACCTGGCGGCCGATGGTCAGCACTGGGTTCAGCGAGGTCATCGGCTCCTGAAAGATCATCGAGATCTTGTTACCACGCAGCGCGCGCATCGCTTCGTCGTCGAGCGTGAGCAGGTCGCGGCCTTCGAACATAATGCGGCCGGCTAAGATGCGCCCCGGTGGCGAGGCGATCAGGCGCAACAGCGACAGCGAGGTCACGCTCTTGCCGCAGCCCGACTCGCCAACGATCGCCAAGGTTTCGCCGGCGGCGACCGAGAACGATACGCCGTCGACCGCTCGCACAACGCCATCGCGGGTGTAGAACCAAGTTTTTAGTCCCTCGACTTCGAGCAGGGGCGCGGCGCTCATGATGCGTGGCCTTTGCGCATTCGCACTGAATGGCTCACATGCGCCTCGCTAAACGCGGGTCGAGCGCGTCGCGCAGCCCGTCGCCCATCATGTTGACCGCGAGCACCGTGAGCGACAGAAAGATGCCCGGAAACACAATCAAATAGCCGGCGATCTGAAACAGGCTGCGGCCTTCGGCCATGATGTTGCCCCAGCTCGGAATGTTCGGTGGCGTGCCGGCGCCAATGAAGGAGAGTATTGCTTCGGTGATCATCGCCGAAGCGCAGACGTAGGTCGCTTGCACCAGCAGCGGTGCCACGGTGTTCGGCAAAATATGGCGCACCAGAATTCGTGGCAGACTGGTGCCCGAGGCAACCGCCGCTTCAACATAGGGTTGTTCGCGCAGCGTCAGCACCAGGCCACGCACCAAACGCACCACGCGCGGCACTTCGGCCAGTGCGATCGCGGCAATGACGTTACCGATACTGGCCTTGGTTAGCGCCATCAGCGCGATCGCCAGCAACACCGATGGGATCGACATCAGCCCGTCCATGATCCGCATCACCACCGCATCGACCGCGCGAATAAAGCCGGTCACCAAACCGATTGCCAATCCCACCAAGGTCGCCACGAACGCGACTGCCAGTCCAACGGTGAGTGACACCCGCGCGCCATAAACCACCCGGCTGTAGATGTCGCGGCCGAGCATGTCGGTGCCGAACCAGGCGGCCCAGGATGGTGGCCTTAAGCGCTTGATCGGCGACACCGATTGCGGATCGACGGTTCCGAGCCAAGGGGCGGCGAGCGCCATCAGCACCATCAGCAACAAGATGACCGCGCCAACCATCGCGGTCGGATGCCGGCGCAATGCGTCTTTGAAGCGGAGCCAGGTGGGGGACATGGAATGTTGCGTTCGCGCTGCGTCGGTTGCTTGTTTGGGGTCAGGGACTGTTCAGAATTTCACGCGCGGATCGAACAAGGTGTAGCTCAAATCAACCAGCAGATTAATCAGCACATAAACAGCCGAGAAAATCAGAATCATGCCTTGAATGATCGGATAGTCGCGCCGCAGTATCGCGTCAACCGTGAGCCGGCCGATTCCCGGAATCGCGAACACGGTTTCGGTCACGATCGCGCCGCTGATCAAAAGCGCGATGCCAATGCCGATGACGGTGACGATCGGAATCGCGGCGTTCTTTAACGCATGGCCGCCCAACACCTGGTTGGTCGACAGACCTTTGGCCTGCGCGGTGCGCACGTAGTCTTGCGCCAGCACGTCGAGCATGCTGGCGCGCGTGATGCGCGCGATCAATGCGACGTAAACCGTGCCCAGCGCGATGCTCGGCAATACCAGGTGACGGAACCATTCCCAGACGCCATCGGCGATCGGCCGGTAGCCCTGCACCGGCAGCCAGCCGAGGTTCACCGAGAAGGTCAGAATCAGCGCATAGGCGAGCACGAACACCGGCACCGAAAAGCCCAGCACCGACACCGCCATCACGCAACGGTCGATCCAGGAACCGGCGCGCCAGGCGGCCAGCACGCCGAGCGGCACGGCGACCAGCACCGACACGAACAGGGTGCACAGTGTCAGCGCAACCGTCGGCTCAATTCGCTGAGCAATCAAATGCGTAACTGGCAGTTTGGTGAAGATTGAAGTGCCCAGATCGCCATGCAGCAGGCCCCAGACCCAGGAACCGAAACGCACCAGGAATGGTTCGTCGAGCCCCAGCGTGGCGCGGATGCGTTTGATGTCGTCGTCGGTCGCGATGTCGCCGGCGATCACCGCCGCCGGGTCACCGGGCGTCAGGTAAAGCAGCGAGAAGACGAAGAACGCGACCACCGCCATCACGACGACCGTCGACAACAGCCGTCGGACTATGTAGGCAAACATTCGTCAGGGAACCACTGATTCGCGCCGCGCCTTCGCCTAACGCGGTGCGAGCGACAACCAACGCACCGTCAACAAACGCACCGCCAACAAACGACGTTCGATCATTTCTTCTCGACGTTCCAAAGCAGGGTGATTGGCGCGACGATGACGCCGCTCAAGTTGGTGCGGTACGCGGTCGGGATAATGAACTGCGCGGTCGGAATGTAGGGCACAAACTCGAATGCCCTGCTCTGCACCGCATCGGCCGCCTTTTTGCCAGCCGTGGCATCGGTGGTCGTGAACCAGGCTTCGCGCAGCTCTTCCACTTTAGGGTCCGCCGCCCAGCCGAACCAGCCCTTGTCGCCGGTGCCGCGCATTGCGAAATTGACCGCCGGGTTGACCAGATCGGGACCGACCAGCCAGGTGTGAAAGATCGACCAGCCGCCCTTCTCGACCGGCTCCTTTGAAGTGCGCCGGGTAATCAAGGTGCCCCAGTCACCGGCCTGCAACTCAACATTCAAGCCCATTTTGCGCAACAGTTCGGTGGTCAACAGCGACTGCGAATGCACGATTGGCTGATCGGTCGCCGAAATGATGACAATCTTCTCGCCCTTGTAGCCCGAATCTTTGACCAGTTGCTTGGCCTTCTCAAGATCGCGCTTGCCTTTCATGGGTTCAGCGCCAATTTCGCTCGACAGTGGTGTGCCGCAGGTGAAGAACGAATAGCAGACCTTGCCATTCTCGGGTGTGCCGGCGATGCCGAGCACATAGTCTTCCTGATTGACCGCGTACATCAGCGCCTGGCGCAGCTTGACGTTGTTAAACGGCGGATGCAGGTGGTTAAAACGAATCAGGCCCATCGAACCCAGCGGGTCGATGTTCTCAACCTTGACGTCTTTGTTGCGTTTGAGAATCGGAATCAAGTCCGGCGGCAGTTGTTCCCACCAGTCGGCTTCGCCGGCGTTCAACGCGGCCGCCGCAGTCGCAGAATCCGGAATGTAGATCCACTCGACGCGATCGACCTTGACGACTTTACCGCCGGCGGCCCACGACGGCGCTTCCTTGCGCGGCACATAGTCGGTGTTCTTGACATAAACGACCTTGTTGCCTGGCACCCATT
>JANORY010000232.1:0-2733 GCA_031415535.1 Burkholderiales bacterium
GATCTGCGCGCCAAGGGTGCCGATGCCGTACTGGCCGGCTCGGTTTCGAAGCTCGCGGATGGCCGTTTTGATGTCCGCTATCGGCTCTCGGACGTGGTGCGACAAAGCACCCTGGCGGGTGAATCGCTGGTTGCCAGCAACGCCGATTTGCGCTTTGCGGCGCACCGCATTGCCGACACCATTTTTGAGAAGCTCACCGGTGACAAGGGCATTTTTGCGACCCGTATTGCATTCATATCCAAAACCGCCAACAAATACCGCCTGAACGTCGCTGACTGGGATGGCGAGAACATTCAGGCCCTATTGGTTTCCGACGAGCCGATCGTCTCACCCAGTTGGTCGCCGGACGGTGGGCGGCTTGCTTACGTGTCATTTGAGAAACGTAAACCGGTGGTGTATGTTCATGTGTTATCGAGCGCCAAGCGGCTCATCGTGGCCGACTTCAAGGGCAGCAACAGCGCCCCGGCCTGGTCGCCGGATGGCAATTCATTGGCTGTCACGCTGACCCGCGAAGGACTGTCGCAGTTGTACATGGTCGATGCCGAAGGCAACGGCAGCTCGCGCAAGATCACCAGCTCGAGTTCGATCGATACCGAGCCTGTGTTCTCACCCGATGGCCGGAACATCTATTTCACCTCCGACCGGGGCGGTTCGCCGCAGATTTATCGGGTTGCTGCGCAAGGCGGCGACGCGGCGCGGATCACCTTTACGTCGGGCTATAACGTTAGCCCCCGGATCAGTCCGGACGGCAAGACATTGGCGTTCATTACCCGCCGCGACAACCGTTATCTGGTCGCCACCAAGGACCTCGCCGGCGGCAACGAGCAAACGATATCAGACGGTGGCCGCGAAGAGTCACCCAGTTTTGCACCGAACGGCCGCTGGATCATGTACGCCACCCAAACATCGGGCCGCGACACCTTGATGGCGGTTTCAATTGATGGTCGCGTGAAGCAACGCCTGACCGGAGCAGGTGATATCAGGGAACCCACCTGGGGACCCTTGGCCAAGTAACTGGAGAACTCTAATGACGCCTTGGATTAAACGCAGCCTCTTGATTGGCTCGCTGGCAGTGCTTTGCGCCTGCGCCAGCTCGATCAGCCTCGACGACGAAAATGACAAAAAAGGCGCGCCCATCGAAAACCGCGGCGGGACTGCCGGCAGCGCAGCCAAACCGCCCGGTGCCGATGGCGTCGGGCGTGCACCGATCGGGCCAACCGTCAGTGTCGACACTACCAAAGACGCACTGAACGACCCGAGCGGCCCGCTATCGAAACGCAGTATTTATTTCGACTATGACAGCTTTGTGGTTCGCGAGGAATTCCGGGCACTGATCGATGCGCACGCCAAGTATCTGAACACCAACAAGACCCGCAAGATCATCATTCAGGGCAATACCGATGAGCGGGGCGGGCGCGAATACAATTTGGCGCTCGGCCAAAAGCGTTCGGAAGCGGTGCGCAAGTCGTTCGCAACGCTCGGCGTTTCGGATGCACAACTCGAAGCGGTCAGTTTCGGCGAAGAAAAACCGAAGTCCACTGGTAGCGACGAGGCCTCGCAGGCAGAAAACCGGCGCGCCGATATCTTTTATCCTTAATTCGATGATCACTTTGGTTCCAGGAGTAGTCCATGCGCGGACAGACCATTAGACGAACCCTCGATCGAAGCTTCGGTCGAATCCTTGGTTGTTCCTTCGATCGAACTTTCGGTCGAATCCTCAATCGATCGATCGGTCGTTCCGTCGCGGCCAGCCTGTTCGCACTTAGCGCGCTGAGTTTTATCGCGCCGACCGCGCAGGCGGGACTGTTTGATGACGAAGAGGCGCGCAAGGCCATCCTCGAAATACGCACCAAATTGAACGAACAGCAACGCAGCATTGACGGACTCGGCAAGCAAGCGGGCGATCTCTCAAGCAAGATCGACAAGAGTATTGAGCCGGCGATGCGTTCGCAACTCGATCTGCAAAATCAGATTGAAACCATGCGCCAGGAAATTGCCAAGTTGCGCGGCCAACTCGAGGTTCAAACTAATGAGTTGGCGCAAACCCAGAAGCGTCAGCGCGATGTTTACGCCGACCTCGATACGCGCCTGAAAAAATATGAGCCGAGCCAGGTTCAGGTCGACGGTAAAACCGTGGCGGTTGATCAAAACGAGAAGCGCACCTACGAAGCGGCATTGGCGCAGTTTCGCGCCGGCGACTTCCGCACATCACAGGCTGGATTTCAGACCTTCGTTGCGCAGTACCCGGAGAGCGCCTTTACGCCGAGCGCTATTTTCTGGATGGGCAGCGCACAGTTTGCGCTGAAAGATTACAAGAACACCATCACTACCAATCAGTTGTTCCTTGGCAAGTATGCCGATCACCCGCGTGCGCCCGACGCGTTGCTGAATGTTGCCTATGCGCAAATCGAGACGGGTGATCGTCGCACCGCGCGCAAGACTCTTGAGACGGTCGTCGAAAAATATGCCGATACGCCGGCCGCCCAGACTGCCAAGGAGCGGATGACGTCGCTGCGCTGATGGCTTGCGGTCGCCCCCCGCCTCTATGGGCCAAACAGATCCAGATCCGCGCGCGAGCCTGTCTGCCACCTAAAACACAACCGTGACCGGCCGGAGCCGACATGCAAGAAGCCGATCTCGCCTCGATTCAAAACACGGTCGTCTGGTCGAGCTTCGCGGTTGCTTTCCTGCTCGGCGCATTGATGAACAAGACCAACTTCTGCACCATGGGTG
>JANORY010000233.1:0-2613 GCA_031415535.1 Burkholderiales bacterium
GGCGTTGCGGTGGATCTGTATCACGTCTGGTGGGATCCCAAGCTGCAGCAGCAAATTCAGCGCGCTGGTCGCGATCGTTTGCTGGCATTTCATGTCTGCGATTGGCTGGTACCGACGCGTGACCTGCTGAATGACCGTGGCATGATGGGTGACGGCGTCATCGAGATCCGAAAGGTACGAAGCTGGATCGAGCAGGCCGGATTCAGTGGCTTCTCGGAGGTTGAAATTTTTTCGGAATACTGGTGGGCACAAGCCGGCGAGCAGGTGCTGGATCGTTGCATCGAGCGGCATCGTGTGGTGGTGTAGACGCTCAGTCGGTGCTCAATCAGTGCTCAGCCGTCACCATTTCGGAGTCATTGACGCGCCTCGATCCGTCATTCCGGCAACAAGCCGATTTCCTTTACGACCTCGCGCCAGCGCACCGACTCAGCCTCCAGGAATTTATCGACCTGGGCTTCGCTCATGCTGCCATCCACAACCGGTCCGATCGTGCCAATCCGATCGCTCATGTCCTTTTCCTTGAGCAAGGCGTTCATGTCGCGATTGACGCGCTCAATGACGGCGGCCGGTGTACCCACTGGTGCCACCATGGCGAACCAGCCGACCATCTCGAAGCCGGGTATCTTCTCGGCGAGGGCCGGCACCTGTTCCCAGCCGACAACCCGTTGGGCGGCGGTGGTCGCGAGTATTCGCAACTTGCCTTGTTTGGCCAATTGAGCGCTGGAGGCCAGATCAGCGAACATGGCGTCGACGTGTTTACCCATCAAATCTGCGGTGCCGGCGCTGACCGAAGCGTACGGCACCAGATTGGCGCCGGCCTGGGTCCGCGTGTTGAACCATCGGGCCATCATGCCGCTGAAAGTCCGCGCGCCTTCGTTACCCAAAGTGAACTTGCCCGGTACTGATTTTGAGCGTGCCACCAACTCGTCGACGGTTTTAAGTTCAGAGTCGCCGTTCACCAGTAAGGCGAATGGACTGCGCGCAATAAAGGCGACCGGCACAAACTCTTTTTGCGGGTCGTAGGATAACTGCTTGAACAATAGCGGGTTGGTGATCAGCGCCGCAGTCGTCGCGAAGTAGAGGGTGTAGCCATCAGCCGGCGCGCGGGCCGCCGCCAAGGCACCGATTGAGTTCTGGCCGCCAGGCTTGTTCTCGATCACCACCGGCTGTCCCCACACCTTGGCCAGTCGCTCTGAAAGCAAACGCGCGACATTATCCGGGCCAGAGCCGGCCGGTTGAGACAACACCCATTTGATCGGTCGCTCGGGCCAGCTCTGCGCGCGCAGAGCGGGTGAGGAAAACAATGTGAATCCGGAGCATCCTGTCAAAGCCAGATTAAAGTGACGTCGTTTCATTTTACTTTCAATCGCGGTTTGTTGAGGTCAATCCAGGGTAGCGTAGGCGGCCAGCAAGCTGCGATATTCAATCAGTAACACATCTAACTGCTGCTGAGTGCTTGCCGTTCCGAAGACGTAGTGGTCGGGCCTCAGCAAGGCAGCACAGCACTGATGCCGACGCATCCAATTGAGAAGAACCCCTTCGGCCTCGCGTAGTTGCGCGGTGCCGAACACCGCGATGGTCAATTCAGCGATGCTGCTTGTGATCAATGTGTTTTTGTTGCCGGACCATAAGTCGCGATCGCTGCCCAAGCGCGCATCGTTGATGATCAAGCGCCAACCGTGGCCGAGACGCAAGTCCATCAGTTCGCCGCTGATCAATCGCGGTTGCGGAAACAGCGTGCCGCGGCCGGTCGAGTCAACACTGCAGAGCAGACCGAATTCCAGTCGCGGCAGCAGGTCCTGGCGCGGTGTATCCGGTACCACGCCGCCGCAATCGGCGAGCATCTTGGCATCGCGCGCCCGCGCCTTGGTGAGGTCTCGTTCGCATATGACGGCACCGACGCCCTTGATCCGGCGGGTCAGCTCGCGGACATGGTCGCCGCGCTCCTCGCCGTAACTGTCCAAGAGGAATTCAACAGCAGCGCCTGGTACGTCGCCGGGTCCCGCTCCGTTGATCACCGCAGCGAGTTTCCACGAAAGATTGGCTACATCGCGTATGCCCTGACACATACCTTGACCCAGGAACGGCGGTTGCATATGGGCGGCATCCCCGGCGACGAAAATACGTCCCGCGCGCCAGCGCTCGGCCACCAGCGCATGAAATCGGTAGCTGGTCTGGCGCCAGAGTTCGCCATCGGCAGGCGTCAGCCAGCGCGCCAAGAGTTTCCAGGTACCTTCGGCAGTTGCTGCCTGCTGCGGGTCTTCGTCGGGCATGAGTGAGATTTCCCAACGCCGGTGATTGCCAGGTCCAATGATGAATGATGAAGGCCGCTCAGGCTCACAGTACTGCACGCTGGTCTTCGGCAATTTCGCAAGGCCTTGCTGATTGACCCGAACATCCACGACCAGCCAGGGTTCATCGAATTGCAGGTCTTCCAACGTGATGCCGGCTTGCCCGCGTACCGTACTGGAACCGCCGTCACAGCCGATCAACCAGCGCGTTGATACGCTTGCGTGTGTTCCTTGTTCCGAAGCCAGCGCCAGCGTCACCTGCTGACTGTCCTGGCTCAGTGAAGTCAGCTCGAACCCGAGTTCGACGCTTACGTTGGCAAGC
>JANORY010000234.1:0-1755 GCA_031415535.1 Burkholderiales bacterium
TGCCCCGGTGAGCCTTGAGCGCCTCTTCATCGGCATAACGCTCCATGAACACGAAGACCTTGGCATCATCGCCCTGGTTCAAGGTGTACATCAGGCAACCGGGTTCGTTGGCGGTAACGGCGGCCACGAGCTTCAGAGCGGCCGCTTTGAAGTCGGCTTCATGACCGACTTTGGCTTTGATGGTGGCGACAACGCTTTGGATCATGAACGTCTCCGGGTTTGAGTGGTACTTGTTTAAACCGTCCTTCAAATTTCAGCATACAGTATTCCTTGTTCCGGCGATTCTGAGCAGGCCGGTGCTGGTATAGGAGCGTGAAACCGCTGCTGTACTTTGAAGATGTATTGTTGGGCTACAAGTGTTCAGCCCAGCCATCCAACACCGTTTCATATTGACGAGGCGAAATTCGTTAGGGTCACTTCAATCAAACTTGCAAACTTTGCAGCAAAGCTCATATAGGTATCGCCTCAGCTAACACACTGCTGCGAAATTTCTCGGGTAGAGCCCTAGGCGTGAGCACGTCCACTGTCACACCCAGGAGGCGCTCAAGCTCCACCTGAATTCCGGCGACATCCATCAGGGTGGTTTCTGAAGTCGGGTCAACCAAAATATCCAGATCGCTCTGCTCAGTATCCTCACCTCGGACGACCGAGCCGAAGACGCGCGCATTGTTGGCACGATAAGTTGACACAATATGTCGGATGGCAGCGCGATGGGCATTAAGCGCAGTCGATGGCTTCATTCTGTTTCCTCAAGACTAGCCCTGTTTGAGAGTTTAGAGGAAACCACAAACCAAGGCGAAGTTAATACTGACGCCCGCCGGCTACTCGATCCCACTGAAAATTCGAGTCTCCAAACAGTTCCTGAACCACCCTCGCGCGCTTCATGAAAAAACCGAAATCTAGCGCGTCGGTCATGCCCATGCCGCCATGCATCTGAACGCCTTCTTGAACTGCGCGAGTCACACTGGAGCCTGCGCGAGCCTTGGCCACGGCTACTGCGACGGACGTCGCTGCAGGGCTGCTCTTATCGGTCGCTGATGCAATAAGTGCGTCCAAACTCTGTTGCGCATGGATCACTGCTGCCCTTGCCAATTCAATATCGCAATACAACTCGGCGGCGCGGTGCTGAAGTGCCTGAAACTCGCCGATCGTCTTGCCGAACTGCTGGCGATCCTTCAGATATTGCACGGTACGCGCAAACGTTTCGTCGCTGATGCCGATCATTTCGGCGGCGAGCGCCACGCGGGCTGAATCGAGTGCCCCCGCCAGCGCAGAACCCGCCAATACATCCGTTGCCGCAATGCTGACGTCCTTAAACGTAATGCGCGCTGCGTTATGCGAATCCACCGTCACAATCCGTTCAATGATGACACCGCCGGCTTGGGTGTCGACCTTGAAGAGCCTGACTTCTTGTGACTCTCCGTCTGGGGCACTTTCGTCGCTTGACGCATGCGCTGCTACCAACAGCCAGTCTGCAATATGTCCATCGAGCACATAGTTTTTAGTGCCATTAAGGCGGTAGCCGCCGTCGTGCGCGATCGCAGTCGTCGCAACTTCTCCAGGCCGATGTTTGCTGTGCTCATCAATCGCCAGCGTCGCAATCTTCTTGCCCGAAGCCAACTCAGGTAACCAGCGCGTTTGCTGCTCGGCGCTGCCACCAGCGCGGATCGCACTGACGGCGATGACTGACGAGGCTAGAAAAGGTGATGCGCACAGGCAGTGGCCAATCGCTTCCATGATGATGCCGGCTTCGAC
>JANORY010000235.1:0-2624 GCA_031415535.1 Burkholderiales bacterium
CTGGCGGTCGAATGGGGCGCGTATGGCATCCGCAGCAATGTGGTGAACCCGGGCCTGATCGTGACGCCGATGTCACAGGCGTTTTATGCGCAGCCTGGGGTGACTGAACGGCGCAGCCAGGCCGTGCCCTCGGGGCGTGTGGGCGCGCCCGAAGACATCGCACAGGCGGTGGTGTTTTTAGCCAGCGACCGCGCCGCCTACATCAACGGGCAAGAGATTGCCGTGGACGGTGGTTTCACGCAGATGCTGATGAGCCTGATCCCGCGCGCAGGTTACGACATCAAGGCCAGCTGACATGAGCCAACGCAAGCTTGCCGTGATCGGCGCTGGGGCTGCAGGGCTGTGCGCAGCCAAGCACCTGCTTGGCAAAGGCATGGCCGTCACGGTGTTTGAGCTCGGCACCCGAATTGGCGGATTGTGGGTTTACGAAAACGACAACGGGCTGAGTGGCGCTTACGAGTCACTCCACGTGAATTCGGAAAACAAGGTCACGGCCTACGCCGACTTTCCGTTTCCCGAATCGGCGCCGCTGTATCCCGACCACCGGCAAATGACCGAGTACCTCGAGGCCTACTGCGAGCGCTTCGGCATCCGGCCGCTGATCCGCTTCAAGTGCAAAGTCGAGGCCGTGTCGCGGTCTCCCGAGGGCGGCTGGACGCTGCGTTTGCCGGGCGGCACCCTGGAGCGCTTCGATGCCGTGGTGGTGGCTTCGGGCCATCAAGGCGTGCCCAGCCATCCGCCCTTTGCCAAGGATTTCTCCGGCCACTACATGCACTCGCATGGTTACCGCGTTCCCGAGCCGTTCAAGGGCAAGGACGTGCTGGTGGTCGGCGTGGGCAACAGCGCTTGCGACATCGCCTCGGACATCTGCACCCACGCGGCCTCGACCACCATGGCCGCGCGCTCGCCGGTGCTACTCATGCCGCGCATGTTTTTGGGCGTTCCCACCTCGCGCGTGCTGGGCAAGATCGAGAAGCCCTGGATGCCCTGGCCGCTGCGCCGCTGGTTCCGCGAAATGGTCGCGCGCATCGCGCACGGCCGCATGGAGCAGTGGGGTTTCGTCACACCCAAGACGCGCACCCACCCCTCGGGCCACCACCTGCTGATCGGGCATTTCATCTGGAACCGCATCAGCGCCAAACCCGGCGTCGACTCGATCAAGGGCGACACCGTGTACTTCACCGACGGCAGCGCCAAGCGTTTTGACACCATCATCGCGGCCACCGGTTACGAGGTGCATTTGCCCTTTCTTGCCAAGGAACATTCACCCGTCAACGGACGCTGGCTCGACCTGTTCCACCAGGTCGCCAGCCTGGCCGCGCCGAATCTGTACTTCGTCGGTTTCTTCAACGTCAGCGGCGGCGGCAACATCCGCATGATGGACGACCAGGCCCAATGGATTGCCGCGCTTGAAGCCGGCGAACTGCACCTGCCCGGCCGCGATGCCATGGTCCGCGCGATTCAAAAAGAGCGCGAGGAAAAAACCCGCCTCTACCCCGACAGCCCACGCTACGGCCTGGAACTGGACCCACGCGCCTACCGCAAGGCCTTGGCGTCGGAAGTGCGGCGGGCGGCGAAGGCTGGGGTTTGAGGCGCCAAGCTCACTGAGGAGAAGTTCGGATTTGCTCTCGTGCCCGGGACTTGCGACGCTGGCAAGATTTACGCAATAGCGAGCGTGCGCAATAATTCAACGACCATGGATTGCCAGACTGTCATTGTTGAATTGACGCGCCACAAGCCCACCATCGCAGCCCGCTTCGGCGTACGCGATTTGTCGCTGTTCGGGTCTACGGCGCGCGGCCAAGCCCGTGCAACAAGCGATGTCGATATCTTGGTTGAATTCATCGGCCCCACTACCTCGGGGCGAGATTTCGGCCTTCAGTTTTATCTGGAGAATCTCTTGGGCGTCACCGTCGATCTGGTGACGACCAAAGCGCTGCGGCCTGAAATCAAGCCGTACGTGGAGCGCGATCTCATCCATGTCTGAGGCGCTGGCGATACCGCTCGACGAACTGCACGCCCGCCTATGACCATCCGTGAAATCCTCAAAATGGGCGACCCGCGCCTGCTGCGTGTGGCGCAGCCGGTGGCGGCTTTCGACACCGACGCGCTGCATCTGCTGGTGAGCGACATGCTGGACACCATGCGCGCGGCCAACGGGGCCGGGCTGGCGGCGCCGCAGATCGGCGTGGATTTGCAGCTGGTCGTGTTTGGCACGGATGCGCCCAATCCGCGTTACCCGGATGCGCCGCTGATTCCTTTTACGGTGCTGCTCAATCCCGTCGTCACGCCGCTTTCTTCCGAGGAAGAAGACGGTTGGGAGGGGTGCCTGTCGGTGCCGGGGCTGCGTGGCTTGGTGCCGCGCTGGGCTGGCGTCTCTTACCGCGGATTCGACCCGTATGGCGACCCGATCGCGCGCAGTGTGAACGGCTTTCACGCGCGTGTGGTCCAGCATGAATGCGACCACCTGATCGGGCGCCTCTACCCGACGCGCATGAGGGATTTCACGCAGTTCGGCTTCACCGAGGTGTTGTTTCCCGGGCAGGAGATTGCGGACGATTGAGTCGGTAAGAGTTTTTCAGAATTGCTCCCTCTCCCCGGAGGGGCGAGGGAGCAAGACCAAC
>JANORY010000236.1:0-6520 GCA_031415535.1 Burkholderiales bacterium
CCATGAAGGTGCGGCGCGGCAGCATTGCTCAGAAGTATGCCGATATCATTGAAGCGATCTATGTCTGATCGGTCTGCGACATCTGATACACGCGCGGCCATTACACTCGAGTCCATCGAGTCCGATCAGACTTTACATAAAAATACCAATAACAAAGCGTGAACTTTCTCCAGAGCACGCTCGTGGTACCGCTCATCCGGATCTTCGGCTGCAATCGGAAAGCTCAAGGTTGTGATGTCTGCCTGAACCTTGAGGATGCAGCGCTCAAGATGCTCGATGCTCATATCGCGAAAATCGTGGCGCGAGCCATCTTGCTCGGGCCAGATGTTCAAAGGAACGTCATCGGCCACGTAGTAGAAGTGGGCTGCGCGGAGCTGCCTTAGTCGGGCGTTTTGTTCATCCATGGCCGTGCGGGCGGGCGGAACGAAAGACTGTATTCTAGCGTCGACCCCCGCGACAGCGCATCGATCACCCACTGAAATCCGACCCGCTCTTGTTCAAGCCGAAGATTTCGGCGGATTCGGTTATCGCGCAGTTCGTCGTACAGATGACGTTCATCAACGGTCAGGCGCGAAAGATCGTGGAGCACTTGATCGGGTTCTTCACTCCAGTGCACTTGATGTGCGCTCAAGGTCTGCCGGTCCATCAGGAACGAGGACACATGCTCAAACTGATGGCGCAACTGATTCAGGATCGCAAAACCATGGGTGTCGATGTCGCCCCAGTAATGAATCGGGCGTCCATTCAGCCACTGGGCATCCGCGAGCGAATCCCAGCCATAGCCGGCACCGAAGATCACGATCGCGCCAGCAGCCAGTGGGAAGGCCAAAAAATTGGTTTCGTTCTCGGTGATAAAAATGCGACTTATCGGCAGATCAAGCCTTGAAAAACTGTCGGCGTCCAAGGTAAGGTCCGGGCCAGCAGCGCAGCCAGGCAGAACATAGATTCGTGGGTCGAGTACTCGAAAGCGAATCCGAGCCGGTTTATCCAGAAAACCGAATCGTTTTGCGAATTTACTGACTCCGGTTTGGTCGCTCTGAATTGCGCTGGCAGGTAGTGCGAGATCGAGCAATTCGGTCAGGACCGCGCGGTTCGCCTCGATAAACTTGCTGTGCACGCCAGGTACGTCGACTTGGCGAAGAAATATCCCGGGGCGAGGGTGCTCAATCAGCCATTGAACAACCGCCAGCAAGCGCGCCCATTCATTGCTCAACTCGATTGCTTGTAATGGGCGCTTGCTTAGCCACGGCATTAGCGCAGGCAGGCAAGCGAGCGTCAGTTCCGCCAGTTGCATCAGGTGCTGCGCCTCGCGGCGTTTTCCGATCAGCGTCAATGCGTCATCGATGGTGTCGACCCAGACGTGCTGCGCCAGACGCTGAAAACCTTGAACACGGTGCTGGACATCGCGCCATTCGATACGAATGTGCGGAACACTCGCCAGTCTGGCGGTCCATTCACGCACGGCCTCGAAACGTTCGGTCACATCCACCGATGTTGGTGCCTTGATGGCGAGCCGTAGCGGCATTGTGGTAGCGCCTGTGACCAGCATTCGTGGCAACTGGCCACGCTCCCAGTGCCGGGCAAGCTGTGTCTTTAGCTCAGCCGGCGAGGTCCAGTTCATGATGCATCAGGCGTTGGCGACTGCACAATCGCCGCTACTGTGGTCGGCATCCTCAGTGCCTTCTGGGCCTGGTATTCCTCAATACTCAGGTTGCGCAGCTTCGAATCACGGCCACCTTCGTTGTGCACAAAACCGACGCTGGAAACGAATGGCTCAATGACGTGGATTTTCTGCAGCGGCGTGATGATCAGCAGTTGTAAGTTCAGTTGCTGGAAGAGCTTCAGGCCGTATTGCGCCGACTCGTCGGAGCCCCGCCCGAACGCTTCGTCGATCACCACAAAGCGGAACGAGCGCGAACGAACTGCGCCCCATTCGAGCCCGAACTGATAAGCCAGGCTGGCGGCCAGAATGGTGTAGGCCAGCTTCTCCTTTTGCCCGCCCGACTTGCCGCCTGAATCTGAGTAGTGCTCATGTTCGCTGTGATCCGCGCGCCAGCGTTCACTGGCTGCGAACAGAAACCAGTTGCGTACGTCGGCAACCTTCGCAGTCCAGCGGCGGTCCAGCTCCGACAGTCCTTCGCGGCCGCGAAAGCGGTCGATGATGCTCTTGACTTGCAGAAACTTGGTTTCCGAATATTGCGAATCGTCCGAGCCGGTCAATGCGCCTTCGGTGCAGGCGCGTAACTCGGTTTGGAAGTCACGAATCTCGGCGTCCGGGCTGATCTGCGATTCGAGAACGATGTAGCGACCGGTGTTGTAGTCGATCTGTGTCAGCGATTCATTGATGCGCGCGATCCGCTCTTTTATGGTTTCGCGCTCGCGCGCCAACTGCGCATTAAAGTTGGCGATCTCGTTGATCGTGTTGACGTTCAAGAGTTCCTTGAAGCGCGCGACAAAGCGCGGCAAGTCATCGCGATTCAGTTGTACGAGCAGCTTCTGGTATTCAAACGCCGCCGCCAGACTGGCGTCGATTTCGGCGGTGTCGAGCTTGAACTCGTCCTGGAATGCCGCCATGGCCTTGATGATCTTCTCGGTCAGGCGCTCCAACTTTTTCTGTTCGCCGTCGATCCGTGCTTGCAGCCAAGCGCGCAGATCTTGTTCCCGGTTATCGCAAGACTCGATCGTTATGGGCGCCTCGCCGAGCGCCTCGGTGTGCAAGGCCTGCAGTTGTGGTGTCAGTGTTTGGTCGATCGGCGCGTCGGATAATAACGCCAGCGTCTGCTGGCGCAAGTCTTGTGCGTCACTGCGCCGTTGCTCCAATTTGGATCGCTTGTCCTTGGCGGTTTCGAGTTCCTTTTCGACGGTCATCAGGGATAAGGACGCTTGCTCAAGTCGTTGGCCCAGTTGTTTGAGTACGTCGGAGGCCGAGGCCAGCCGTTCGCGCTCGTCCATCAGGCTGGCAATCTCGGCGGCGACCACGCCCCAATCGATATCTTCGAAGGTCTCAAACTCTTCGAGCTTGGCCAGCGCTTCGAGGCGGTCCTCAAGTTCCTTGCGCTGCGATTGGATTTTCGCAATCAGGCTGCCGATGTCGGCCAGTTGCGTTTCCAACTGGCGGCGCTTGGTTTCGAGCGCCGCGATTTTTGCGCTGTTGGTCCAACCCAAGACGTAGCGGCTGCGGTCATCGATGCGGTGGCGGTCGTCCTTTTCGTGACGCCCGGTCGGATCCTTTATCTGGCCGGCAGCGGTGATCGCGCGGGTCTCGCGCCGAAATTGTTCCTGCGTCGCGCAGCAGGCGACGTCGAAGCGATGCATCAACTCGCGGTCCAGCCAGTCGTAGAACGCCGAATCGGGCTTGACCGAAAGTTTTCGGACCAATGAGTCGCCGTGCAGATCGGGCCGATTTTCGCTGCCGCCTGGTCGTCGTGGACGCACGTGAAAGTAGACCAATCGGCCGCGTAAATGGCTGCGATCGACCCAGTCGGCCACCGCCTTGTAGTGTGCGTCGGGGATCAGCAGCGACAAACCAAATCCGCGCATCAGCCGCTCCGCCGCGCCTTCCCACTCACGATCTTCGTCGCGCACCTGGATCAGCTCGCCGGCAAATGGCATGTCGGTCTCGGTGAGTCCGAGCGCCGCACTCAGGGCGGCGCGAATCCTAATTTGCTGATCGTCGATATTGCTACGGCGCCGTTTCAGGCTGTCCACTTCGGCGCTCAGCGCCTCATGTTCGAGCTTGCCTTGCCGCAAGCTCACGCCGTGCTCGGTCAGGGAATTCTGTAAATCGGCGTCGCGCCCGCGTAGTTCATCGCGCAGCGCCTTCAAATGCTGTCGCTGATCAGCAAATACGTCGGTCTCGGTCGCAGCGGGAACGCCCAGCGCCGCCGTCAGAGCGCGATATCGTTGTGCTTTGTGCTGACGCGTGTCGCGCACAATCTCCTTGGCCTTGATCTCGGCGGCCAGTCGTTCGAGCCGATCGCCACCGTTGTCGTTGATCGCTTGTTTGAGTTCGACGACCTGAATCACGTGATCATCGCGGCGCGTGTCGAGGCGTTTGACTTGTGCGTCGAGCCGTTCCCAGTCCTGCGCCAATTGAGCGAGGCGATGCTCGAGCAGTGCCAGCTTGAGTTGGGCAAAATGCGCACGCAGTGCGTCGCGGCAACTGCGTAACTCATCGGCCTGCCGGAGCAGCGTCGCATGCCGGTCGCAGTCAGCGACCAAGGGCGTGAGCAGCTCAAGTTGGCGCTGCGCTTTGAGCACCGCTTGATGAGCACGGTTCAAGTCGTCGAAGTGCACGATCAGCGCTTGAATGCGCGGCGCGACATCGAAGGGTTCGAGCATGTGACTACGCACAAAGTCGGTCAGGTTGCCGACCGATTTCATTGATACGGTCTGATGAAAAAGTTCAAGCGCCTGATCGTTGTCGATACCAAAGCGGCGTCGGAACCAGGCACCGTACTTCGGAAAACTGTCTTCGATCTCGACGCCCGAGAGTCGCAATTTCTTGCGCAGTTGTGTGATGTCCGAGCCGAAGTTCGCAAAATCGTTGGCGATCGACAGTTCGCGTTCGGCACCGACGTAAATACGCGCCGGTTGGCCCTGGGCTTCTTTGGTCCAGAACACTTGTGCCAAGGTCACCGTCTGGTCGTATCCGGCGTTATGGAACACGCCCAGGATCACCGAGTAGCTGTTGTGGCCGCGCAGGCTCACCGGCTTCGCTGCGCCGGTGGTCTCGTTTCGTTCCGACTTGTAGTGCCCGAGCACATAGGAGCGCAGCGTGCGCTCCTTGCTGTCGGCACCGGCGGCCTTGTTGTAGGCGACGCGCTGTGCCGGCACGAGCAGGGTCGTCACCGCATCGACCAAGGTCGACTTGCCCGAGCCGATATCGCCGGTCAAGAGGCCGTTGCGGCCGTCGAGTTGCAGCGTCCAGACGCGGCCGTCGAAGGTCCCCCAGTTCAGCACTTCGAGCCGCTTTAAGCGAAATCCCGACAAGGTGTCGTCGCTTGCGAACTCCAGGCCGAGCGACAGCGGCTCATTCATCGCTGGTTGCAGCGGCCGAGTTGTCGCCGATCAATGCGGCATCAGCACCGATCAACTGCGCTTGATAGGATGCCAGCCGGGCATCGAAGTCGGCCAACCATTGGGCATCCACGAATGCTTTGAGGATGCGCCGCACTTCGTAAGACGCCGCCCCGGACGCTGCGCCACCGGCGGGCTTCAAGCGCCGTAAAAAGCCGAGATCAACCACCCGGTTGATATGCGTCTCAATTTGATCGATCAGCTTGGCCTCGTTGCTGCTATCGGGCAGAAACACACGCACCAGCTCAACGATGTCGTCGCGCGCGAGGATCAGACGGGTGTCGCTGCCGCCGGCGTCGAATTCGGCGAGCTTTTTGCGCAGCAACGCCAGCAACAAGCTGACGGCAAACGATAAGGGCCGGCGCGCGACCAGGCGGGCCACCCGAGGACCGGCGTCGCCATTGGCATAGACGTCGGCATCGGCCGACTCCGATCGACTCTTCAGAAACGCATAGCCCTCGGACTCGTCGAGCACCAGCTCCAGTCCGAGCACCGCGACATACTCGCGAACCCGAGCCTGGAAGTTCAGTAGATGACCCCATAATCGTTCGTCGCCGTCGCGGTAAATGACCCCCTTGAGCAAGGTAATCGCCAAGGTCGATAATTCAGCCTGAGCTGCGGGTGAGCGGGACGCCGGGTTGTCGGTGGCCGCTGTGGCTTGATTCTGTGCTTCGATCATTTCGGTGCTTTGCTCGTTACTACTTCGTTCATCGCTACTTCGTCTAACTCTAATCGGTATTATTCTCCTCTCAAGGAAACGCCGGCCCTGGGGGTACTCTTACCTGACAAAAATGACTCGCTTTAAGCGAGCCTGGCGGCGCGCGGGCGCGCCGTCCTGGCTCGATGCCTGCCATGCGATCAAGTCAGACTTTCCCTCATCGACGACGGTCTGAAACGCTTCGGTGCCCAACTGCAAGTAGCTAACCAATTCTGCCAAGCCATGTTGTAACGGCTGCCCCTCGACCAGTTCGCGCAGTGTCACTTGCGAGCGCGTTTGCAAGGCCTGGCGGATATGCTGGCTCAGGCGTGTTTTGTCGACGACGATCTGGCCGTATAGCGCCGATGAATCGGGTTCATCGTCGCTCAATTGAAGTTCGAGGTCGGCGATCAAGGGTTTGAGGGGCGGCGTATAAAGCGGGCGCTCGAAGGCCAGCTCGATGCTTGCAGCCGGTTCGGCGATGTTCATCAGGTTCGCCGGCAGCGCGCTTTGCGATGACCCGCGCAGGGCGAGTGCCTTGGTCTCGATGCCGTGCAAGATATCCATGATGCGGCGATTCTCAAGCCACGCTTGATCGTCGAGAAAGCGCCGCAGTTGCTGCGACAGTTGCGCTACCGTGCGCTGGGTATGCTCGCCTGCTTCGAGCCAATCGTAATGTACGCGCCGCGTGCGAGCGTCGGGTTTTAGATCGGCCACTGCGGGCAGGGCCAGCACCCGGTCGAG
>JANORY010000237.1:0-1767 GCA_031415535.1 Burkholderiales bacterium
GGCTTTGCCGGCCTGAACATTACCTACCCCTGCAAACAGGCGGTAATCCCGCTGCTCGACGAACTGAGCGATGAAGCCCGCGCGATGGGGGCCGTCAATACGATCGTATTTCGAGACGGACGTTCGATCGGCCACAACACCGACGGCTCCGGCTGGAGTTGGGGGTTTCGTCGCGCCTTGC
This sequence comes from Burkholderiales bacterium, assembly GCA_031415535.1. Lineage (GTDB taxonomy): Bacteria > Pseudomonadota > Gammaproteobacteria > Burkholderiales > Burkholderiaceae_E > JANLTP01. The sequence continues at coordinate 182 of JANORY010000237.1, forward strand.
CCTCGGCGGACCTGTCGCAAGTGGTTTTGTTGGGTGCCGGTGGCGCGGGCTCGGCGATTGCCCATGCCGCGCTGCGTTTGGGCGTGAAGCGACTGCTGATCTGCGACGTCGATGCCCTGCGCGCCGCCAACCTGGCCGGCGAGCTTAACGAATGTTATGGCGGCCAGCGTGTGGCGTCGTCCAGCGATATCGCTAAGGCGATTGACGAGGCTTCCGGATTGATCCATGCGACCCCGACCGGAATGCTCAAGTTACCCGGTTTGCCCTTGCCTGAGACGCTGTTACGATCTTCAATCTGGGTTTCCGAGATTGTCTACTTTCCACTTGAAACCGCACTGTTAAAAAAGGCACGCGCGATCGGCTGCGCGACCGTCGACGGCGGCGGCATGGCTGTGGGTCAGGCGCTGGGTGCCTTCGAGTTGTTTACCGGCATAACGCCCGATGCCGCCCGCATGCAGGCCAACTTTCGTGCCTTGGTGGCAACGCGAAGCGGCGAATAGCGGCGAGTAGCGGGGAGTAGCGGTGAATAGCGGTGAGCAGCGGCGCAAATTGACTTCGACTTATCTGAGGACGCGTTAATGAATTCGAATATCGATCGCGAGGCGCTGACCGAGTCGTCCAATCCATTGGGTCTGGATGGCATTGAGTTTATTGAATACACCAGCGCCCGCCCGCAGGCCCTTGGTCAGGTGCTTGAGATGATGGGTTTTCAACCGGTCGCGCGACACCGCTCGCGTGAGGTCTTGCGCTATCGCCAAGGCAACATGAATGTGGTGATCAACGCACACCGTGTTGGCGTCGCCAACGAGGCCGAACGGGGTGAAACTCCGACCATTGCCGCGATTGCGCTGCGGGTTCGCGATGCCGACCGCGCTTACCGACGGGCGCTCGAGCGGGGTGCCTGGGCAGTACCGATGCAGGTGGCACCGATGGAGTTGAACATTCCGGCAATCCATGGCGTGGGGAGCAGCCGGATCTATTTTGTCGATCGATATCGCGACTTCTCGATCTACGATGTCGACTTCGTACCGATTCCTACCGTTAATCCGAATCCGCCGGCGCAGGCCGGCATGCACTGGTTCGGTCTGGTGCAGTACATTGGCCTTGATCGCATGGAGGATTGGACCGAGTTCTACGCTGAGATTCTCGGCTTCAGAACCTTACCCGCCGAGCAGCGTTTTGGCATCTTGCCGAAGGGCCGAATTCTGGCCAGTCCGTGTGGCAGTTTTTATCTGCAACTGATCGAACCCGAAGGCGGACTCATTTACATGGAAGGCGAGGAGCGCCTGCAACGCATCGGTCTGGGTGTGCCGGATATCGGTGCGGCGGTCGGCCTGCTGCGCTCCCGCGGTATCGAGTTCATGGAGTCGACGGGGGTACACACCGAAGAGCGCGGCGCGGTCACGCAAGGTTATCTAGGCGGCGTCATGTTCGAGTTGGTTCGCAATATTCAGAAGCCCGGCGCGCAGGCCGAATCATGAGTCGCAGCCAAGGCGCATTTGATGATTTTGGTATGGACACCATCACGCTGGCGGGCACCATGGAAGCCAAGTTGGCGGCGATACGTGAGGCCGGATTTTCGCAAG
>JANORY010000238.1:0-2049 GCA_031415535.1 Burkholderiales bacterium
CCAGGTCAAGTCGAAATTCGGCGCGCTGTTTTCACAACCGGTCGCCGAGAACGGCTTTAATAAAGCCAGTGCCGATCTGAACAAAACTTACACCACAGCCAGCGGGCTGTCGCTGCAGAACGGCGACATCCTGATCGCAGCCATTACCTCCTGCACTAACACGTCGAATCCGGGCGTGATGTTAGCAGCCGGCCTGTTGGCCAAGAAGGCGGCCAAGCTAGGCCTAAAGGTCAAACCGCATATCAAGACCTCGCTGGCACCTGGATCAAGAGTCGTCAAAGAGTACCTGGAACGGGCCAAGTTGTTGCCTTACCTGGAGCAACTGGGCTTCGACATTGCGGCTTACGGTTGCACGACCTGCATTGGCAATGCTGGCGACTTGACGCCGGAAATCAATCAGGCGATCTCCAGCAACGATCTGGTATGCGCGGCGGTACTGTCTGGCAATCGCAATTTCGAAGCGCGCATTCATCCGAACCTGCGGGCTAACTTCCTGGCCTCGCCGCCCCTGGTGGTCGCCTATGCCATCGCCGGCAACATGAAGGTCGATCTGATGACCGAACCGCTCGGTCAGGACAAAAAAGGCCGCAACGTTTATCTCGGTGATGTCTGGCCGACCTCGCAAGAGGTACACGCGCTGATGAAGCACGCGATGAAGGCCTCGACCTATCGTGGCTTGTACAGCAATCTGACCAAAGGTCATGACCTTTGGAATGCGGTACCGTCGGCCGGCGGACAAGTTTATGACTGGCCTAAGTCGACCTACATCGCCGAGCCACCGTTCTTTGCGGGCTTCGACATGAAGCCAGGCGCAACCGCCACCATTGCCAATGCGCGCGCGCTGGGGCTGTTTGGCGATTCGATTACCACGGATCACATTTCACCGGCCGGCTCGATCCAGGAGGCCTCACCCGGCGGCAAGTTTCTGGTCGAGAACCGGGTCTTGAAGGCCGATTTCAACTCCTACGGCGCGCGCCGTGGCAATCACGATGTCATGATGCGCGGCACTTTTGCCAACGTCCGCATCAAAAATCTGATGTTGCCGGCCGACGCAAGCGGCGGTCGCGAAGAAGGCGGGGTGACCTTGCATCAGCCCAGCGGCGAAAAAATGTTCATCTATGATGCCGCCATGCGCTACATCAAGGAAGGCACCAGCACGGTGATCTTTGGCGGCGAAGAGTACGGTACCGGTTCATCGCGCGATTGGGCGGCCAAGGGTACCCAACTGCTCGGCGTGCGTGCCGTGGTCACGCGCAGCTTCGAGCGGATTCATCGCTCCAATCTGGTGGGTATGGGTGTCTTGCCCCTGCAATTCAAGGGCAATGATTCCTGGCAGTCGTTGGGCATCACGGGCAGCGAGCAATTTGATATCGCCATTCCTGCGGACCTCAGGCCCCAGCAAGACATTACGATGACCATCCGCCGAGCCGACGGCAGCAGTCAGCATTGTGTGTTGCTTTCACGCATCGACACGCCGATCGAAGTCGACTACTTCCTGCACGGTGGAATTCTTCCCTACGTTTTGCGCGAGCTGTTGGCGGCCTGATTTCACGCTGCGCGATACAACGGGCGGTCTTACCGCCCGTTTTTCATTTCGCATGATGAACGCATCGATTAAACTCTCGGTTAAATGGGACTCAACGAGTCTATGAACAAGGTCGATCTCTTTGCTTGCTGAAACTCCGCGCCCCGAGCGGCCCGCATTAGCTTTGTTCGCCCGGACCTTGGTGGTCGCCGGCTTGGCGTTCGCTGCCTGCTGGCTGATGCAAGGCCTGGCCTTTAATTCCGTGCAGTATTTTTTGCTCTGGCCGGCATCGGCAATAGCGCTCGCGTTTGGCTGGCGTTATGGTCTCGTCTGGACCCTGCCGGCCGCATTGGGTGCCGCGGCCTGGGGGTTTCTGTCGTTCGGCCGATATGAAATTGCGCTTGCTGCCGCGCTGGTGTGCGTCACCGGACCGGCATTGGCAGTCGGGGTCTTACAACGGCTGAACGCCTGGAAACCGGCCGACTTTCGACTCGAGGCGGTGCTGCGCTTTCTGGTGGTGGTTG
>JANORY010000239.1:0-2657 GCA_031415535.1 Burkholderiales bacterium
GCGCTGCGTTCGGAAACTCGGTGACCGCAGGCATGGGTGCATAGCGGCCGGCAAATACTTCCCGCACAAACATTTTGGCAACCCGCCGTGCGGTGTCTTGAGTATTGTGGTCGTTGTCGATGTCGATGACCAGACTCTCTAGGACACCCGTCAATTTACCTTGCACCTCGGCCATCAAGCCATCCAGTTCACCTTCATGGATAAACTCGGAAATGTTGTCGTTGGCGAAAAATCGCTGGTCGGCGTCGCGCAAGCGCTGCCGAATACGCTCGGACAGAGGTACTCCGAATTCAGAGTCGACGTCACTATCGATCGTCGAATGGTTGACCTTCATGTCCATAGCACAGTCCCCTTTTGGTTAACTTGATGTTAGCCGAGAAGGAAAATCGACATGCCATTGTCCTGGACAAAGTCAGGGATTAGTAACACCCATCGCCCGTCTGACTTCGGTGGTCGGAAAAAGACCGAGGTATCGAGCGCTCTTGTGGTGAAACAAACTACGCACCAGGCCTTCGCCCACGATGGGCATCAATTGAACGATCAATCGTACGCCCCAGTTCCCAGGTAGCAGCAATGACACATACAATGCGGCCCTCTGCAGTCCAAAACGCCAGTTGTCGCCGAGAACCAGACTTCTGAATGGCAGTGCATAACCCGCGCCGAACGTCGGCGTCGATGATCCGAAGTTGCCGAAATTTTCAATGGGTACTCGATCCGAGGCAGTGAGTTGGATGGATTTCGCAATGTGAGAATAGAACGGCCAAGGTGGAACAAAGGTAAATGCGTCCATCCCATGCACAAAGCGCGTTGTGACGTCCGCCAATAAACGAGGCAAGCCAGATACATCGGCGGCGGCGGGCGAATCACGATAAAGCGTGCAAAAAAATTAACCACCGGCTCGAGGTGATCCAATCGTGACGACTCGTGCAATCTCATACCGATTTGCCAAGTCGACCGCCGCTAGCGATGCGATCGCACCGCCCAATGAATGTCCGCCGAGGTAGAGCCGAGGTCGGTAACCTAATGTATGGGTCTGCAGCTCGAGCCATGCCTCAATCTGCGGCCTTAAAAGCCGCCATCGACGCTCGAAACCCCAGTGTCGGAAATCCAATGCGAAGGTCGGCCAGACACAGGCATCTATTGCCCAATCGGCGAGACCCAGTGTCCCTCGGAAAAAAATCAGAGCACAGTCGGCTTGCGCCACCGCGAGCGCATGTGGCGGTCGGTTTCGGAATACATTCGCTGCGGGGTGCCCAGTCGTCGGACTTCCCGCCTCCCTGAAAAAGTGCTTACCGCTGGCGGTCAGGGGAATGTCGGTCCGACGTTCAAAAGCACGCCCTAAAGTTGCTTCGGACTTAAACCGCGAAACAGAATTTTTTAGTATTTCTTCTGAGTTCAGATTTGGGGCTGAATCGAGAATACTCTGATCTATACGCCGAACCTGGCCTTGTGCAACTTTGTAGCCACCTCGCTGATTCGGTCGAGATTACCGTACACCGTAACACTTAGCTCGACCAAGGCAATCGCTGCTTCATCGATCTCAGAGTCAACGTTGGGCGAGAACGTTTGCGAGATTCGAAATTTGCGCAGGCGCATCAGGTCGAGCGAAGCCTCGGCGGTGTTCTGCGACTCGACATCTGATGCGACGGGGAGGGTTCGGGGCGACTGCAACTCAGCAAAAGTCACCGCCCTGCGCGGCGGGCTGACCTTGATGCTCATTCGGTCTCGGCTGCTCCGCCGTTCGCGGTTGATTCAATCACTCGCGAACACCTACGCCCACCCAGGCTCACCGCTAACCAGCCTACACATCTACTGCTAGCCTACCAATGCCCCCCGTACTGATGTCCACAGTTCTGGCAAAGCTGGGCATTGCCCATATAGCCCTTGCACGGACAACCGGATATTGAGCAAGCACCATAACCGGCGTGCGCCGCACTGGCGGCAGCCGCAGCAGCCACCACGCCGACGGCACCGAAGATCGCCATCTTCAAGCTCTTGCGGCGATGCATCAGATAACTGCCCTGTTGATCTTCGCGCGATTCGTCCGATTTCGGGGCACTGGTTTGCTGTCCATTCAAATTCATTTGGCACACTCCTATTGCTGAACGCGCTTGGCACGCGAGTTGTTCGACATCACCATGGTGTTCGGGTCCGGAAACATCGCCGCCCAGCCGGTGCATTCATCCTTGCGGCGCAGGTCGCTGAATTGCACGCGCACATAGATCCAGCCGTCAGCCTGGCGCTGCGCATTCCAGCTCCCGTGACCGGAATTTTGTGAACAGGGCAGGCCTTGCGTGTTGCCGCAGGTCTGGTCGCGATACTCGAACAAGCCGTTGGTTGAAAACGTCTGGTACATGCGCTGAACCATTCCGAGCTGCGGATTCTGATTTTCACTGTACCAAGTGCCAACCACCTTGCCGCGTATCGCAGGGTCGGTTGCGTCGGGATTAACAGGGCTTGTGCAGGCGGCGAACGCAACACCGCAATTCAAACTCAACACAAGCAAGACTGCCTTGAGGGTACGGACGTATTTATCTCGACGGTAAGTGCAAATTTTCATCAATTGACTATACAAGGGGCGAATTTTTGATTCAATAGTGCATCAGCTTCATCGGCAGAAAATCTCTTATCTCATCTCGCCTCCGATCAACTGCCAG
>JANORY010000240.1:0-3411 GCA_031415535.1 Burkholderiales bacterium
GGGTCGCCGAGTTGTTCGCGCTGGTTGGATTGAGTTCCAACACGCTCAACCGATATCCCCATGAGTTCAGCGGCGGACAGCGCCAGCGGGTCGGGATTGCACGCGCCCTCGCCGCCCAGCCCGAATTCCTGGTATGTGACGAAGCCGTGTCCTCGCTGGACGTTTCGATTCAGGCGCAGATTGTGAATCTGTTTGAAGATCTGCGCGCCAAACTCGGCCTGGCTTACCTGTTCGTCTCGCACGACCTGGCGGTGGTGCGCCATCTATCCGATCGAATCGCAGTCATGTATCTGGGGCGTATTGTTGAGGTCGCCAATAAACAGGACCTGTACTCGCGCCCGCTTCATCCGTACACCCAACTATTGCTCGACGCAATTCCGACCACCAATCGAAGCTTCGAAAAGCAGCGATCGCCGCAGATCCTACAAGGCGAAATTCCGAGTCCTTTGAACCCGCCATCGGGCTGCAGTTTTCATCCGCGATGCCCGAGCGCGATGCCGGTTTGCCGAGAACAGGCGCCGCCTTCGAAGCGCTTGAACGATGGTCGCTGGATTGCCTGCCATCTTCATGTTTGAAGGCTGGCCGAGAACCCAGTTCGTAACACTCGCACAACCTGAGATCAGGGGCCAGTACGGCCTTTGGCGGTTCTTTCGACGGGACGCTTCGATTGGCGCGGAGCGCGAACAGGCAACACCTCGCGAACTTTGTCCCGGCCCGCAGTCGCATCCGTCTGCGGCTGCAATGGGAATTGCTGCGGGTTCAAAGGCTTGCCCGGCACTGGCGTATTGATTGCGCTTTTGGGCTGTTTCATGATGACCCCAGGTTGACTATTTGGCGTGCTAGCGCCGAGTCCAACAAATATCTGAAACTAAGATGGCTTCGAGATTTTCGAAAGCGCTTCCGCAGCCGGCCGGATTTCCGAGCTTTCGACGGCAAAATCGCCCAAAGCAACGATCCCGACCAGCCGTTTGTTGCGATCCACGACCGGCAAACGCCGTACTTGACGTTTACTCATGATCTTGGCGGCCTCCTCGACCGAGTCGTCCTCAAAGGCCCAGGCAATGCCCTCGGACATCACATCACGCACTTTGGTGGCCGTTTCCTTGCCATCGGCGACAGCCCGGATTGCGATGTCGCGATCCGAGATCGTCCCGATCATGCGATCGTTCTCTCCGACCGGCAGCATTCCAAAGTCGCCATCGCGCATCGCTTTGGCGGCGTCCCGGATGCTCATATCGGGACTGATCACCTTCACGTCGCGGCTCATCAGGTCTTTTAGGTGTTGCATGTTCATTCTCCTTGAATCAAGTCGTCAGGTTTGAATCCTGTGCCATGACTTCGGCCTCGGTTGCAAGATGCAGGCGAGCGCACTGATCGCACATTCGAATGGTCAGCTTCTTGCGGGACTCGGTCTGTGCGCTGGCGCACGCAAGGCGCGCGATTACAAGAAAATTTTAGGTTGGCGCTCGAAGCCAAACACATCGGCAGTCAGGCATTGCGCCTGGGCCACTGCATGAACACCACCAGTATCACCAGGCACAGGCCGCCAATGTCACTGAAACGGTTCGGATACACCAGCATCAAGCCGGCGGCCAGTAGCAGCCAGCGCTCGGGGCCGCGCGTCTTTGCCAGCAGCCAGCCTTGAAAGCCGCCGGCCAGCGCGGCAATGCCCACGGCCGCAGTCGCTGATACCAGCGCAATCGAGCCCCAGTCTGCCGTGCCGAGTTTGGCGATCGAACCCATCAATAACAGGCCTTGACCGGCCGGATCGAGTACGAACATAAAAGGTACGAGAAACGCCGGCATCGTGTACTTCCAGCTTTGCAAGGTCGTCTTGTACGGATCGCCGCCGGTGATCGCGGCGGCGGCGAACGGCGACAGTGCCGTCGGTGGCGAAACCTCAGAGAGCACGGCGTAATAAAAGATGAACATGTGCGCCGCAAAATCTGGCACCCCGAGTTTGATCAGGGCCGGCGCGGCGATCACCGCACAGATGATGTAACTGGCCGTCACCGGTACGGCCAGCCCGACGATCCAGACGATCAGCGCGGTGTAGATCGCAGTGAGCAACAACGAGCCGCCAGCATAGGCGAGAATGATCGAGCTGAATTTCAGTCCCAGTCCAGTCAGCGTCACGACGCCGACAATCAGCCCGGCACCGGCGCAAGTAGTTCCGACATTCAGCATTCCAATCGAACCGCCTTCGAGCGCGCGAACCAAACCGGATTGGCGTAGCCGCTGCCAGAAGCCGATAGAGGCACCTGCCTTGCTTGACGTGTTGGCGCGACCAGAGTCAGGCGTTTGACCGCTGAACAGATTGCGTGGCAACAGGGCACAGTCACTGCGAATAAAACTGGTGAGCACCGCCAGCATCGTGGCCCAGAACACCGACAGAACCGGTGAATAACCGAGCAGCATGAAGATGATGATCGAGACCAGTGAAATGAAGTGAAAGCCGTAATTGCGGGTCAGTTCCCAAACGCCGGCGACCTTCTCGAACTGGGTGTTGCGCATACCGTACTTGCGGGCATCGATCTCGACCATCAGGAACAGGGCCAGATAGAACAGCAGCGTCGGGATCACCGCCATCAGCAACACATCAAGATACGAGATCTTCAGGTACTCGGCGATCAGGAACGCGGCTGCGCCTAGCACCGGTGGCAAAATGATGGCGCCCAGTCCGCCTGCCGCCAGCAATCCACCGGCGGCATTTTTTTCATATCCGACTTTCGAGAGCATCGGATAGGCAACCGCACCCAAGGTCACGGTGGTAGCGACACCCGAACCGGACGGGCCACCGAGCAGGAACGAAGCGAGCACAACCGTGCGGCCAGCGCCGGTCGGTTTGCCCCCCATCGCCGAAAACGAGAAGTCGATGAAGAATTTTCCGGCGTTCGAAAACTGCAGCACCGCACCGAAGATCGTGAACAGAATGATCAGCGACGATGAGACGTCGACGGCGGCACCAAATATGCCTTCGAGCGTCATGTACATGTGCCCGACCAGTCGTCCCAGATCGTAGCCCTTGTGGGTCCACGGCAAGGGCAGCGACGGACCGGCAAAGGCGTAGGCAATGAAGAGCAGCGTGACGATCGGCATCACCCAACCATTGGTTCGTCGCATCGCTTCCAGGATCAGCAGAATCAGAATGACGCCGAACACGATGTCCCACGGCAACGGCGAGGTATTTCGGTCGGTGAAGTCATCGCCGCCGAGAATCATGTAACCGACAATCGCCACCGAGGCGAACGCCGCGAGCCAGTCCCACAGCATGACGCGATGGCGAAATCGCCGGGCCACCGGGAACGCGATGAAGGTCAGGAACAACACAAATGCAACGTGTACCGAGCGCAAGGTCTGGGTCGGCACGATCGAATAGGCCGAGTACAGGTGGAACAGCGACATCGACAC
>JANORY010000241.1:0-3591 GCA_031415535.1 Burkholderiales bacterium
GATAGCGGCATCAGCAAGGCGAGGGTGCCAGCGGTTGCCAGCAAGGCGGCAGCGAAGGCGCGCGAGTAGCCGCGTTGAATCATCGCCGGGATAATCAGCGAGCCGATCGCGGCGGTACCGGCAATCGCCGAGCCGGAAACGCCGCCGAACTTCAGGCACGACATGACGGTGACAATGCCCAGCCCGCCGGGCAGAAATCCGAACAGTACTTTCGCGAAATCGACAATGCGTTTGCCGACGCCGCTCTGCGACAGCAGTTCACCGGCGAACACGAACATTAGATTAGTGTCCTGTGCCGTAGCGTTCCGGTCGGGTCTTGCCCTGTACGATCAACACGAGGTCCCAGGCGGCAAACAGCATGGTCAATAAAGAGGCAATCGGCAGTGCAATATTTTGCGTTGACATCGGCCAACCCAGTACTGTCAGCTCATTGTTCCAGCCCGCCTCGGTTACTTTCCAGCCGTAGATCACCAACAAGCCGAGTACTCCGATGACCAGGCATTGGATCGCTGCGTCGGCGGCTCGCCGTCGCGAGTCGCCCAGCTTGTCGAGGAACTCGGTAATGGCCATATGAGCGCCGCGCCGAGTCGCTGCGGCACTGCCCAGAAACGTCACCCAGACCATCAACAGTTCACGCAGCTCAGTGGTCCAGGCGATATCCCTGCCGAAGGCGTGCTGAGTTAGTGTGACGTTTTTCGCGACCTCATAAAACTTGTTGGCGAAAATGGTGTCAATCGGATTTTCCTGACCCGCGACCGCGCCTTGCTGTATGGCAAGATAGACCTCGGGCGCGCGCCAAGTTCTTGCGCTTTTGCGATATCGCGATCGCATAAAAAAACCGCTTCGACCGAGGCCATGTTGCTCCAGGCCCCAACATGAAACTGGCTGAAATAACCGGTGCCGATCACTGCGACGCGCGGCGGCTTGGTGGCAGGTAAGGGCGTGAAATTAACCATGGACTTGGCGTTGATCCCGGCGCAGCTCAGGCCAGCAAGCCGATGATGCTGCGGGTGATCGAGGCGGTGCTGTCGGTGCCGCCGATATCGGCCGGCCGCACACCGTGGCTCGCGAACGCTTGATCAACGGCGTGCTCAATCGACCGTGCAGCGACCGCCAGCGCCGGTGCGCTATGTCGTTCGGCCAACCAGTCAAGCATCATCGCCGCCGAGAGCATCGTGGCGGTCGGATTGGCGATTCCCTTGCCGGCAATATCCGGGGCAGAACCGTGCGACGGCTGGAACAATCCATGATGATCACCCAGGTCGGCCGAGGGCGCATAACCCATGCCGCCAATCAGACCGGCCCCCAGGTCGGAGGTGATGTCACCGAATTGATTTTCCATCGGACAGACATCGTATTCCCAGGGTTTTCGAATCAGATTCAGGCAATACGCGTCGATATAACAATGATCGGCCGTCAGATCCGGAAAGCGTTGGGCGCGTTCGTGAAAAATCTGGTTCATGAACGCCATACCGAGGAACACGTTCGATTTGTCGATGCAGGTGACCTTGCCTTTGGCCGAATTGCGCTTCTTGCGTGCGGCCGCTAAGCGAAACGAAAAGTCAAACAAACGTTCACAGCCTTTGCGGGTAATTTGCGAGAGATCTTGAACCGCTTCATCGCCGCTGGTGGTGCGCACCTTCATGCCACCGCCGCGCGCGTGGAACCATCCTTCGGTAGACTCGCGCACGATGACAAAATCGATCTCACAGGCGCGCGGCGATGAGAGCGGCAAGGGCACACCCGGAATTGCCCGAATCGGCCGCACCCCCGCGTAAAGATCCAATTCGACACGCAACTCGAGCTGAGGTGCGATCTCGGTGCCGTCCGGGTAGCGGATATCGGGCCAGCCCATGGCACCGAACAAGATCGCGTCGGCGTTACGCGCAGCAGCCATTGATGCTGCTGGAAATGCGTTGCCGTTGTCCTTGTAATGGTGCGCACCGCCGGGGCGGCGATCGTAGTTCAACGTGAAGCCGAATCGCGCCTGCACCGGCTCGAGCAGCGCCAAGGTCGCGTCGATCACTTCGACGCCTATGCCGTCTCCTGGCAGCACCACAATATTGAATGTTTTAGTCATGAAGGTTCCGGATCACAATGCGTTGAGATGTGCTTTTTCGAGAATCGCCAGCAATTCGCGACTGCCGCGCTCGCGATGTTTGCGATACAGTTGTGCAGCGCTCGGTGCGTCGCCAGCACGAATCGCATCGACGATTGCGATATGTTCATTGGTCGAGTGTTCGGGGATTGGTCGAAGTCGCAAGGTCACCATCCGTGCTCGATGCGCTCGGTCCCACAGCGACTGAACCGTTTGCATCATCAGCCGGTTGCCCGCCAGCGCGATCAGCAGTCGGTGATAACACTCGTCACCCGCCGCCCAGGCATCCAGATCATTCGCTTTAAGCGCTGCACTCATGCCCTGCGATGCGTCGATCAGCGGCTGCAGGTCGCGCTCTGGCAGGTTCTTGCGCGCGACCATTTCGGCGGCCATCGGTTCGATCGCGGTCAACAGCTCGTAGATCTCGCGCATGTCGTCGGGCGACACGGGCAATACCCGCATGCCGTGTCGCGGCACCACTTCGACCAGACCTTCCTTTTGCAAACGGATCAGCGCTTCCCGAACCGGCGTGCGGCTCATGCCGAGCTCGGCCGCTAACTGCTGTTCCAGTGCGCGGTGGCCCGGTGGCCAGAGGTTATCGAGAATCCGTCCCCGCATCAGTTGATAGGCGGCCTCGACCATCGAGTGACTGGTGTTTGGCGTGATGGCGTTCGGCCTTGATACGGATCGAATCATCTAAGTTAATCCTGAGCGGCTTCTAAAAATGCCAATGAGCCGGCGGATGACCAGCGACTTGGCAGCGAAATGTTTCGAAGCCGCTGACTTTTGATCTCATCCAACTGCGGGCGGCCCCTCTGCTGCGATTGATACGCCGTCTCGACCCAGGCATAATCGCGACAGGCGACGGGCGAAGGTTTCATTGACATAAACCCACTGGCCGGTCGGATCAATGGCGACTTCGTTGGTGTAACCCAGGCCATCGGCCACGATGCGGGCACCGCCCGCATCGACCAGGACAATTAAACCGTCGGCCTGATCATGACAGAAGCCCAGCGAACGCGTTTTTTTGCGGGTGCTGACTGTGATCCAGCAACGGCCTTGTGCGTCTTCGAGCACAAAGTTGGTTGGCGGTAAATCGATGCCGTCAACCGCCTCAAGAAAGGGGCGCACTTGGCCGTCGCTTTGTAGCTCAAACACTCCGCCGGTGTCGGCACTCAGGTCGGCGATCAGAAACGAGCCAGTGGCGCGTAACGCAATGCCATTTGGCTTCAGTGTTCTTCCCCCCGGTGCCAGACCCGAAAACAAGGTCTGGGTACCGTCTGATGCGATTCGCATCACGCCGCCGCGCCAGTCGGCAGCATAAATATCGCCGCGTCGGGTGCACAACACACATTCCGGGCGCTGCAACTGTGCGCCAACCGCGATCAATGAATCGAGCGCGATCGGCAGTTGCTGAGAATTTTGAGTGCCGACCGTCGTCATCGGTGCTTGCCGCCTTTAATGAATTCGTTAACTTACACGTCAATGTATAC
>JANORY010000242.1:0-12546 GCA_031415535.1 Burkholderiales bacterium
GCTTGGAGCCGCCGCCGGCCACTCAAACCCAGGCACAAATCACTTACCCGCGACTGTTTTCACGTTATCACCATCTGTGCGGCTTGAGCGGTACGCTAAGCGAGGTGGCGCGCGAACTGCGTGACTCGTATGAGATTGAAACGGTGGCGATTCCGTTGTTCCGACCCAGCAGACGCCGTCAAATGCCGGCGCGGGTGCTGAAGAGCCGCATCGAATTGTTCCGCGCGGCAGCGCGGCGTGCGCAACAGGTGTTGGCGCGCAAGCGGCCGCTGCTAATTACGGTTGATTCGGTGCTGGACTCACGTCTGTTGGTGTCGATTCTGCAAGGGCGGGCCATTCCGCACACCGTACTGAATGCGCAAACCGCTGCCGATGAGGCAAGCGTGGTGGCCAGCGCCGGGCGCCGGGTTCAAGTCACGGTCGCCACGCAGATGGCAGGGCGGGGCACTGACATTGAACTGAGCGAGGCGGTGCGCGCAGCAGGTGGCCTGCATGTTCTGAATCTGCAACACAACCGCAGTCGCCGACTGGATCGGCAAATTGCCGGTCGAGCGGGCCGACAAGGACAGCCGGGAACCTATGAACACTGGGTCTGTCTCGAAACGCCGCTGCTGCATACCTCCTGGCTCGCCGCCGGTTTTGAGCGACTGGCACCGCGCAAGCTGCAAGTCGGACCGCTCGCCTATCGGGTTGTCAGACGGGCGCAACGTTCGGCCGAACGCGAAGACGCTGCGCTGCGCAAAGCGACCAGTCGTCAGGATAGAGATTGGTCGCGGTCCTTGCACTTCACTACGATGACGGAGTAAACAAATGCTAAATCAGGGTAGGGCCATGAAACGCACAAAAGTATCCGTATCGCCGTTGGCTGCCGCAGGCCTGTTGTTCGGTCTTCAGGCAGGTGTTGGTCTGTGGGCCGGTGCCGCGCAGGCGCAGACCAACGCGCCCGCAGCGGCACAGATGTCTACACAGATGTCTACACAGACGCCCGCACCGTCAATCAGCCAGCCGTTGTCGACTGCGACAACGACTACCACCCAACCACTGGGCTGCATCATCGAGCCGGAGAAACAGGCCGAGGTCGGTTCACCGTTGACCGGTGTGGTGGATTCGGTGCTGGTTGATCGTGGTGTCGTAATCAAGAAGGGCCAGATCATGGCGATGATGCGCGCCGAGGTCGAGCGCGCCAACGTCGAGTCGGCGCGCAGTCGAGCTGGCGCCGATGCCGAGATCCTGGCGGCCAGCGCGAATCGCGATGTCGCGAAAATCAAGATGAAACGGACCTACGAGCTGGGCAAACTGGGCTTCGCTTCCGGACTCGAGGTCGATCAGGCCAAGGGCGAGTACGAAGTCGCCGATCAACGGCTCGCCCAAACTCGCGAGAGCAAACAAATCGCCGAACGTGAATTATCAGGCGCTCAAGCACAACTTCGTCAGCGAACCGTACGTGCGCCGTTTGACGGCGTAGTCATCGACCGTTTGGTGCAACCGGGTGAGCGCGTTGACGGCAAGCCGATGTTCCGGATTGCGGCACTTAATCCCTTGCGCGTCGAAGTTATTATTCCATCGTCTTACTACGGTCAGATCCGCGAGGGCATGAATCTGCCGGTTCAGCCCGAGTTCTCGGGTGCCAGCCTGGTGAGTGCGCAAGTAGTTCAGGTCGATCGACTGGTCGATGCCGCCAGCGGTACCTTTCGCGCGCGCCTGGCCATGCCGAATCCAAAACGCGATGTTCCGGCCGGTGTGCGCTGCAAATTGGCCTTAAATGGCAGCACACCGAATCTGTCACCGGCGCCGGCTGCCGCCGCCGTGCTCGCCCCGGCAACGATTCTGAAGGCCGAAGCCCCGCGCATCGAACTACCCAAACCGATCAGCAAGCCGTGATGAACAGAGACCTATGAAGGGTCACACATGAAACTGCGGCCTCAGCTCACCCCGGCGGCCCGGCTGGCGATCGGTCTGGCTTCGCTGTCGGTATTGCTATTTCTGCTGCTCGATTTTGCGCTTGGCCTGATGCCGGATCGAACCGACATGGCGCGCAAGATCCGTCAGTCGGTGGCCGAGTCAATTGCCATCCAAACCGCCAGCTTGTTGCCCAATAACAATCTGGCCGCCATTCGTACTTTGCTGGAGACCGGTCGCAGCCGTTATCCGGAATTACGCTCGGGGGCGCTGCGTACCCGGGGTGGCGAGATTGTGGCGCTGGCCGGTGATCACATGAGTCACTGGAAACCGCTGGCCGGCGGTCGATCCAATCTGACCGCCATGCAGATTCCGGTACTGTCCGGCACGCTTAACTGGGGTCAACTCGAGCTGGCGTTTGAGCCGGTTCACGAAAGCGGATTATTGGGCTGGCTCAAAGAGCCGTCGATTCTGGTGGTCATTTGTTTGTCGTTTTTTGGTGCCCTGACCTATTACCTCTATTTGCGACGCGCCCTTCATTATCTCGATCCGTCGTCAGCAGTACCAGAACGGGTGCGCGCCGCGTTCGATACCTTGACCGAAGGCTTGCTGGTCCTGGATACACGAGGCCAGGTGGTGTTGGCGAATCAGGTGTTTCGAAAATTAGTGCCGGAGAACTCCGGCTCGATCAATGGTCGAGCTGCCTCCGATCTGGACTGGTTAACCGAGTCATTTGGCAGGGACCGCAGCAGTCATCCCTGGAATCGCGCCATGGCCGAAGGTAAGACCATTGAAGACGAGAATTTCAAAACCCGCCAAGACGGCGTTGATGAGCCGCGTCGTTTTGTGGTCAAGGCTAACCCGATTCTCGATAACTCAGGCGCAAAGCGCGGTTGTCTGGTGACCTTTGATGATGTCACGAAGCTACATCAGCTCAACCAGATCCAGCGACGAACCTTGGATGAGTTGCAGCAGTCGCGGGCCGAGGTGGAGCTGAAGAATCAGGAATTGCAGCGCCTGGCATCGCGCGATCCCTTGACCGGTGCACTGAACCGGCGCTCGTTCTTCGAGCAACTGCTAAAAATGCAGGCCGACGCGATTGCCAACGCGCAGCCGATTGCGTTCATCATGTGTGACGTCGATCATTTCAAATCATTCAATGATCGCTTCGGACACGCGGTCGGCGACGAAGTTCTGAAGGCGCTCTCCAGCCTGCTCACCAGGGAAATTCGACCAACCGATCTGTTGTGCCGCCTGGGCGGCGAAGAGTTCTGCGTCGCGACCTGCGGCTTGGAGGTTGGCGAGGCGCTTGAACAGGCTGAGCGCTTGCGTGCGGCGATTGAGCAAAATGCCGGTCGTTCGCTGAACATGGTCCAGGACTTGAAGATCACCGCCAGTTTTGGCGTCTCCTGCATGCCGGCCGGCACCATCGAACACGATCAATTACTCGATCTGGCCGATCAGGCGCTTTATCACGCCAAGCGCGCCGGACGCAATCGGGTGCAGGCCTGGCCGGTCAGGGAACCGCAGCTCAAGGTCGAGTCGATGGTTGAGGTTTAAACCGATGCGCCGGCACACGGCAAGGTCATCGAAAACGTCGCACCCTGACCGGGGGCGCGGCGCAGCGCCACGATGCCACCATGCAGTTCGGCGACCCGCTTGACAATGGCCAGACCGAGTCCCGAACTGCCGCGCAGTTCACGATGACTGCTGGCCTGGAAGAAGCGATCAAACACCCGGCTCTGATCGGCCTCAGCCACACCCGGGCCGCTGTCGGTGACTTCAACCTTCAGATCGCGCTGTTCGCGCAACACCCGAACCGTGACGACACCGCCGGCCGGCGTCACCCGTAAGGCGTTATCGAGCAGGTTCGAGAGCGCACGTTCAATCAGACCGGCATCAACCCGTGACAAGGGCAGACCATCCGGATACTCGGCGACCAGCTTGACGCCTTTTTCACTGGCCAGGGTGACATGCCGTTGCACAATGTCGTCGGCCAGTTCGCCCATGGCGATCGGCTCGAGTTGCGCAATAAATTCGGGGTTCTCGAGTTTGCCGAGTTCGGCCAGCGATTCGGTTAGCCGGCGCATGTGTTGCGCATTGAGCAGCGCCCGGTCGATCATCTCGCTGCGCTCTTGTGCGCTCAAGGTGCCGGCCTTCATCCGAACGGTTTCCAGTTGGCCCATCAGCGCGGTCAGTGGCGTGCGCAGATCATGCGAAACGCTGGCCACCATTTCGCGGCGCATCACGTCGGTGCGGGTGACCCGTTGCATCTCCAGCTTGAGGCGCACGAACATATCGCGAAAGCTGCGTGACAGGCGACCAATCTCATCGTTGCGTTCGCAGTGCGGAAACAATTCCTCGGACAGATTCGGCTGAAATCCGGAATGTTTGATCTGCTCAGCCACTCGGGTCAGACCGACCAGCGGCCGGGTCAGAATCGCGACCATCGCCATAGTTAGCATGACCGCGATGGCCAGCACCAGCAGCGCAACTTTAACCGAGGTCTGGATGGCATAGAACTTCAGCAAATTGGGCATTTGTGAGCCGAGGTCTGCCGAGCGAGCCACCACATAGAGCCAGCCTCGAGTGGTATTGTTGACCTTGACTTCACGGGCGGCGACGATACATTTTGCATCGCGCACGTCCGGATCGTCGGCATAGATGGGGCGATTCGGCGCTTCAATCTGCGATGCGCGCACCGTGGCGATATCGACCTTGTAGGAACTCCAGAACAATTTTCCTTCGCCGGAGGTCGCCAGCACCCGCCCTTCGTTATCGAGCAGATAGAGTCCGGTATTCGGCGAGTACAGCGAGACCGTCTGCAGGAACTCGGAGAAGCCGAGCTTGTTGGCTTCGTATTGCTGCCAAACGTCTGGCGTAGTTTCGAGCAGCCGATCCAGAAAACCGCCGGCCTGCTGAGAGACCATATCGACGTAGTACATGCGTACCGATTGATGCATGACCATCGCCAGAGCGCAGGCGGTAATCAGGCCAAAGGCGGCGACCAGCGCGAGCACGCGGGCTCGCAAGGAGTTGAACATCGGTGCACTAACTGCCATCAGCGAAGCGGTAACCAACGCCGCGAACGGTCAATACGTAGCGTGGGTTGGCTGGATCTGCTTCCAATTTGGAACGCAGTCGGTTGATGTGTGTGTTGACATTGTGTTCGTAGCCTTCGAAGGTGGTGCTCCAGACTGCATCAAGTAACTGCATGCGGGTGAACACCCGACCCGGATGGCGCGCGAAGTGCAACAGCAGATCAAATTCCTTGGTCGTCAACGGCAGCGCCCGATCGGCCAGCTTCACCTCTCGGCTGGCGCAGTCGATGACCAGTGCGCCGATTTCGAGATGATCTAAATCTGCGCTTTTTTCGGCGCTCGGTTGCTGCATCTCGAGCCGGCGCAAGATCGCCTTGACGCGCGCCTGCAGTTCCGGAATCGAGAACGGTTTGGTCAGGTAATCATCGGCCCCCAACTCAAGTCCGAGCACGCGATCAATTTCACCGGAGCGAGCGGTCAGCATCAGCACCGGTGTGTTGACCCGTTCCATGCGCAAGGTACGGACAATTTCGAGGCCGTCCCGACCGGGCAACATAACGTCAAGGATAATCAGTGCCAGCCCAGTTTCGCGCGCAGCCTCCAGCCCGCGGATACCGTCGTGCACACATTCGACCCGGTGACCGAGGTCGCGGATATGCATGGCGATGAGATCGGCAATGTCTTTTTGGTCCTCAATCACGAGAACTTTACGTTCCACAGGTATCTCCAGCAATTCGACCGAACTGAGCTCAGAACGACGTTCATCAATTGTTGACAGCATAACAAAACCCCTAAAGCGTGGAACCCAGGGCAAAACATCACGCGCTTAAGCAGGGTGAGGTCGGCTCTCATCGTTTGGTAGGGCGAAAGCAGGCCTGCTTACCCATTTGATATCAAAACGAGACAATGGCGTGATCGCTGCGAAAGACGGCTGCTTCAAACTCCGTTCAACAACCAAGGAGACACCGTCATGATGTCGTTAAGCGCCCCGGCCAACCTGTTCGATGACCTGAGCATCCACAGAGACGCCATGTTGCGTTTTGCACGGCGCAAGGTGCGCGACGCTGATCTCGCAGAGGATGCCGTGCAAGATGCGCTGATCTCGGCGCTGGCGAGTCGCGACAGCTTCAAGGGGCAATCGGCGCTGCGCACCTGGCTGATCGGCATTTTGAACCACAAGATACAGGACACCTTCCGGCGTGAATCGCGTTTTGTGCGCGCCGATTGTGAACCGGTCGACTCGGACGACTGGATCGACAGCCAGGCGGCGCGTCACCAGCATAACGAGCCGGGTGCCCTTGAAATGAATGAAGACCCGTGCCAAACCGTTGCCCGCAGCCAGATGCACGCGCAACTGGCGCGCGAAATCGATGCCTTGCCCGAGACGCTGAAGGACGTGTTTACCTTGCAGGCGATTGAGGGCGTCGATACCGAGGAAGTTTGCCGCCGACTGCACATCAGCGAAGCCAATTGCTGGGTACGACTGCACCGGGCGCGCAAACGTCTGACCGAGCGGATGGCCGATCACCTGGCCTGAGCTCTGTTGCGATCCGCCAGACATGCTGGACGCGAATTCGCTATGATCCGGTTACGGCCCGATTAGTGGCGGTGAGTCCCGATCGTTGGCTGCGTCGAGTGTATGTGCAGATTGCCTGTGCAGTGTGTCTGCAGCGAGTATCTGAGGAGCGAATGGTGAACTATCGAAAGCTGGGCGCAAGCCCATTGCGGGTCTCCGAGCTGTGCCTGGGTGCCATGATGTTCGGCGATCAGACCGACGCACATGCGGCGGCCGACATCATTGCGCTGGCGCGCGAACAGGGCGTGAACTTTGTCGACACCGCCGATGTCTACACACAGGGCGCGGCTGAGCAGATGCTCGGTCCCTTGCTAAAGGGCGATCGGCATCATTGGGTATTGGCCAGCAAAGTCGGCAATGCGATGAGTTCGGCCCCGAATGAATCGCGCTACTCACGCAAATGGATGATGCAACAAATTGACGCCAGCTTGACTCGGCTCGGCACGGACTTCATCGACATCTACTACCTGCATCGCGACTTCGAAGATGATTCGCTGGAGGAGCCGCTGCGCGCGCTGGACGACATGCTGCGGGCCGGAAAAATTCGCGCCTGGGGTGTGTCAAATTTTCGCGGCTGGCGGATTTCCGAAGCGGTTCATTTGGCGCGGGCCATCGGCATGCCGGGACCGGCAGTCTGCCAGCCTTATTACAACTTGCTGAATCGAATGCCCGAGGTGGAGGTACTGCCGGCCTGCGCGCATTACGGTCTGGGCGTAGCCTCCTACAGCCCGATTGCACGAGGCGTACTGACCGGCAAGTATCAGCCCGATGCCCTGCCGCCGGCTGGCTCGCGCGCCGCCCGAGGCGATAAGCGGATTGCCCAGACCGAGTTCCGGGTCGAGTCGCTCGGGATCGCGCAAAAGCTCGCTGAACATGCCAAGTCCAAGGGCATTGACTTGCTGCAGTTTGCACTTGCCTGGGTACTGGCCAACCGCACCGTGTCGAGCGTCATTGCCGGCCCGAAAACGCTGGCGCAATGGCAGCAATATTTTGGCGCGCTCGACTATGTCTGGAGCCGCGACGATGAATCACTGGTCGAAAGCATGGTGCCGACCGGTCATCCGTCGACGCCCGGATTTAGCGATCCATCCTATCCGGTGACCGGGCGTCGCGTCAGCGTCTAGGCATCAATCAGTTAACCCGGCCGATCAACAGCCATTCCATCAGTGCTTTTTGCACATGCAGGCGGTTTTCGGCTTCATCCCAAACTACCGACTGCGGGCCGTCGATGACCTCGGCCGCCACTTCTTCGCCGCGGTGAGCCGGCAGGCAGTGCATAAAGATCGCTGCCGGTTTGGCGGCCTTCATCATGTCACTATCAACACAGAAATCAGCGAACGCTTTGACGCGCTCGGCGTTCTCTGACTCAAAACCCATGCTGGTCCAAACGTCGGTGCTGACCAGATCGGCACCCTTGACGGCGTCCATCGGATCTGAAAATTGTTGCATGCGATGCAGTGAAGATCCGGCCATTTCAGAGCACACCTGGTAACCCGTCGGACCCGAAACGTGAACCTTGAAGTCGAGCAGCTCAGCGGCTTGTAGCCAGGTATAGAACATGTTGTTGGCGTCGCCAATCCAGGCCACCGTCTTGCCACGAATAGCGCCGCGATGTTCAATAAAGGTGAAGACATCGGCCAAGATTTGGCACGGATGATATTGATTGGTCAGGCCATTAATCACCGGCACGCGCGAATGTCCGGCAAAGCGCTCAATGATGCTTTGCTCGAAGGTGCGAATCATGACCAGATCGCACATCCGGGAGATCACTTGCGCGGCGTCTTCGACCGGTTCGCCTCGGCCCAACTGCGAGTCGTGGGTATTCAAGAACACTGCGCTGCCACCGAGTTGTTTCATACCCGCTTCAAACGACAGTCGGGTACGGGTACTGGCCTTTTCGAAGATCATCACCAGCGATCGGTCAGCCAGCGGATGATACGGCTGATAGCGTTTGAAGAGGTCCTTGATGACCCGGGTACGTTCAAACAGGTAGCTCAGTTCCTCACCCGTCAGATCATTGAACTGCAAAAAGTGTTTGATCGCCATGAAGGTTGCCGTTTGTGTGTTCTATTCGTGTGTTCTATTTGTGTGTTCTATTTAGGTGTTCTACTTTGATGATGCTAATTGCTGGTGAATAATCGGCAGCAGCCGCTCGATCAGGTAGTCGGCGTGGCTTTGGGTGAAGATCAGTGGTGGCAGCAGGCGGATTACCGAGTCGGCGGTGACATTCAGTACCAGGCCGGCTTCAAGCGCCAGTCGGACCACGTCGGGGCAGGGGCGATCGAGTGCAATACCGAGCATCAAGCCTTTGCCGCGGATTTCCAGGAAGCCTTTCTGATCGCGCAGCGCAGCGGTGAACCGGGTCACCAGATAGTCACCGATCTGATAGGCATTTTCCAGCAAACCGTCGGCCTCCATGACTTCGATCGTCGTCAAGGCAGCGCGCATTGCCAACAGGTTGCCGCCAAAGGTAGAGCCATGGTTTCCTGGCTTGAAGGTGGTCGCGGCGACACCGTGTGCCACCACCGCGCCGATCGGTATTCCGGAGGCCAGACCCTTGGCCAAGGGCATGACGTCCGGCTTGATGCCAGCCCACTGATGGGCAAACCATTTGCCGGTTCGGCCGGTGCCGCATTGCACTTCGTCGATCATCAGCAGCCAGCCTTGTTGATCGCACAACTCGCGGGCTTGCCGCAAATATTCCAGTGCCGCCGGTTGAATACCGCCTTCGCCCTGAATCGCTTCCAGAAACACGGCCACCACGTTTGGCCGCTCCGCAGCAACCCGTTTGAGCGCCGCGATATCGTTCAACGGAACCCGCACAAAGCCGGTGACCAGAGGCTCGAAGCCCTTCTGTACCTTGACATTGCCAGTCGCCGACAGCGTCGCCAGGGAGCGGCCGTGAAAGGCCTTCTCATAGACCACAATTTCGGGCGTGTCGATGCCTTTATTGTGGCCGTAAAGTCGCGCGATCTTGATCGCTGCCTCGTTTGCTTCCAGCCCGGAATTACAAAAGAACACGTTGGTCATGCCGGACAGCGCGACCAGCTTGGTTGCCAGCGCCATTTGCAACGGGGCTTCGAACAGATTGGAGGTGTGAATAATGCGCGAGATCTGCTCGCGCAGCGCGCTGACCAGTTTCGGGTGCGCATGACCGAGCGTGTTGACCGCAATTCCAGATAGACAATCGAGATAACGTTTGCCGTTGGTGTCAAACAGCCAGGCACCGTCGCCGTGGCTGAAGGCGATCGGGGCGGGCGCATAAGTGGTCATCAATGGGCTGACAGGCACGGCGATCTCCAGGCAAGTAGACAAAACAAGATCAATAAAAAAAGGCTCGCGCCGCTATAATCTCATGAAGATGTCAACGGCCGCCGAATCCTTCCTGATCCTGGGCGTCACCAGCGACGGCAAGAGCTTTCGCCCGAGCGATTGGGCTGAGCGCCTGTGCGGCATCATGTCGCAATTCAATCCTGAACCCTCTGGCATGCAAGGCCATCTGGTCTATTCGCCGTATGTCATTCCCACCGTACGTGGCGATCAAAAATGTGTCCGCATCGATGCTCGTCTGAACGAGTTGGAGCCGCTCGCGTATAAATTTGTGTTGAGCTTTTGTGGCGACAACAACCTGAAAACCGAAGCTCTGACCAATCAATAACCTAGCATTTGCCTCAAGAAGTGTCGCTAAAGTACCGTAACTAAAGAGTTTTTTACATGAGACGCTTGCAGGTGTCGGGCAATTTGGAGTTACAATCTCGCTAAAGATCGGTACCCTCTAGGGCGAGGCAGCTTCACTGAATAAAGCCTGTGAAGTAGGTTGCCGATGATATTGAATTGCAAAAGCCTGGGGCGGAGAGATTGCAATGTCGGTAGCAGAGGGAGTTGCGGCTGACCCGAGACCGGAATTCAAGGTAGCGGTATTTGGCTTGGCAGTTAAGTTTCAGCGCATCCTCGAGATTGTGCTCAGACATGCTCGCCACAATCAATACCGATACACGGTAGCCAGTTCGCGCGGCCCGGGTAACTACGATATTGCGCTGGTCGACATGACCGTTAAAGGTGGTCCGGTAGTGGCCAACACCTTGCGCCGAATCTCCGATTCAAGACCCGTCATCACCGTTGGCCGTCGCACCGATCCGGGCCGGCGCGACGACCTGTTGCAGTCGACCTTCACCATGCAGGTTTTGAAAGCACTGAACCTGGTGGTGGATCATCAGTTGCTGAAATTATTGCCGAGCGACTTCGATCCGCGCAATTCCGGTCGGGCCGCGCCAGCAGCCGACCGACAGATTGCGACCCGGTTTTCGCAGTTCGGTGGCCGATTCCCGAATACCGCAAGCCACGGGCGCACCGACGAGCCGCATCGCCCGCGCGTGTTGGTGATTGATGACAGCCCAACCGTACGACGCCAGTTGCTGGAGGCCTTGGTACCGATGGGGCTTGATGTTGAAGTCGTTAGCGGCGGCAACGAGGCGATTAGTGTGCTCGCCAATCGCCGTTACGATCTGATTTTTGTCGATGTCGTGATGCCGGACATCGATGGCTACAAGCTGACCCGCTTGATCAAAAAAGACAAGATCATGCGCAATGTCTCGGTCATCATGCTAACCAGCCGATCCTCGCCATTTGATTTGCTGCGCGGTGCGCTAGCGGGCTGCAACAGCTATTTGGTGAAACCGGTTTCGCTGGCATCGCTCAGAGAAACGGTTCAGCGGCACACCCGCCATCTCGCAAGCTCGAGCGAAGATTTACAGCAATTGCGGCTCGCCTGAACCTTCAGAATTACTTGACCCGACTGCGATACTCGGCGGTGCGGGTGTCAATCTCGATCTTGTCACCGATCTGCACGAATGCCGGAACTGGAATCTCGAAGCCGGTCGGCTTGATTCGGGCCGGCTTCATGACCTTGCCGGACGTGTCGCCCTTGACGGCGGGTTCGGTGTACTCAACCTCGCGGACCACGCTGTTTGGCATGTCAACCGAGATTGCCCGGCCTTCGTAAAAGACTACGTCGCACGGCATGCCCTCATCGACATAGTTCAATGCGTCGCCCATGCTTTCGGCTTCGATCTCATATTGGTTGTAATCGGCGTCAATGAAGACATACATCGGATCGGCGAAATACGAGTATGTAACTTCTTTTTTGTCGAGCAGCAACACGTCGAATTTGTCGTCAGCGCGGTAGACCGACTCCATGGCTGAGCCGTTCAGAAGATTTTTCATCTTCATCTTGACCACGGCCGAATTGCGCCCAGACTTGTTGTAGTCGGCCCGTAAGACGACCATCGGATCTTTACCGACCATTACGACGTTTCCGACGCGAACTTCTTGTGCTGTTTTCATGGGGCTGTGTTGAACTTTTGTCTTGAATTTTGCAAAGCCTTCAATTATAGCAGTCGATTTTCAATGAATTCGGTGAGCCTGGCGGCAAGGCCTGGCTGCAGCGCCAGGCGGTTGCGCAAGCGAACAAATGCGCCCGCCATCTCTGCCTGTTGCTCTTGCCATACCGGCCAAAGCTGATCGCAGCCTCGGTTCGCGCGCCAGGCGTGCGTCATCTGACTCGCAAGCAGGTAACACTCTGCGCTGAAGTCGGGTTCGCAGCGTCGCAGAAAGGCGTCTAGTTTGATCCGATCAGCGCCGTCACTTTGCGGGTACGGACGCCAGACGAAGGGTTTTGCCGCCCAAATCGCGCGAATCCAGGAATCTTCGCCGCGCACGAAATTCAGATCGCAGTCTGCCAGCAAATAATCGTAATCACGTTGCTTGAGCCAAGGCAAGAAGTGCAGATCGACCCGACCGCGTCGAAACGAGGCAGACTCTGACGGAATCTGCAACTGGCGGCGAATATCGGCTACATCACAGCCGGCCGTGATCATCACGTCAATCGGTGGCGCTTCGATCACACCGCTTGGCGTCGTGCTCCAGCGCTCAATAAGCGCGCTCAAGTCCTGGCCCGAGTAACAGAACATCGATATCTTGAACGCCCCCGCACGACCCGCAGACACACCCCGCGCTTGCGGCGACGCGGCG
>JANORY010000243.1:0-6649 GCA_031415535.1 Burkholderiales bacterium
GCCGGCGCCTTGCAAACCCGCCATCAGGATAATCGCCGGCGGCTGGGTGGCGAAGTTCAGTGTTTCGGTCTCACCGCCCATCAGCTGCGTGAGTTCGCGATGAACTGCGCCCACCAGCGCCTGGCCCGGCGAGAGGCTTTGCAGCACTTCTTCGCCCATGGCCTTTTCTTTGATCCGGGCGATGAAGTCCTTGACGACCGGCAGCGCAACGTCGGCCTCCAGCAATGCGATGCGAATCTCGCGCAGCATGTCCTGGGTATTGGCCTCGGTCAGGCGTGCTTCGCCGCGCATCGTCTTGACGACGCGGGCCATTCGTGTGGAGAGGTTTTCAAACATGGGTAGGGTAAACTCGTTTTATGTTGATTCTACTGGCTACAGCAAGTGTGCTGGCTGCGTTGCTCTATTGCGCGGCCTGGTGGCTGGCCGGCCGGCCGTCGCCGAACCTCGTTTCGAGCGCCGATTCCACTGCGGCTTCGCAACCCGCTCGACTCTGGTCGATGGGCAACAGCCTGATGTTGGCAGGTCTGTTGGTTCATGTGTTGAGCATTGCAATCAGTATGCGCGCGCCGATGAGCGCTGTGGCTGCCGGGTCCGCCGCCAACGCCGTAGCTGCCGGGGCCAGCGTTGCCAACGCTGGCAGTATCGCCGCGCCAGTATTGCGTTTTGGTTTTGCGCCCGCGTTATCGGCCGTATTGTGCCTGGGCGTGGCCATACTTTGGTTTGAAGGCATGCGCATGCGACTGGACGCCTTGCGAGTGATTGTCCTGCCCATGGCCGCCATCGCCGCGCTGTTACCGCTGTTTTTTCCGGGCGCTGATCATTCCGGGTTGGCGCGCGCGCCATTATTTTTTCCGCATCTGCTGGTTGGTACCTTGGCAATCGGGGTGCTGGTCATGGCGGCCATGCATGCGCTTTTGATGATGGCCGCCGATCAGATGTTGCATCACCGATCGCCGTCCAAGCCGCCGCTGTTTGCGCGCTGGTTCGATCAAATGCCGCCGCTGATGGCGCTTGAGCGGCTGCTTTTTCAGTTCATCGCAATCGGCTTTGTTTTGCTGACCTTGACGGTGGGTTCCGGTGTGCTGTTTTCCGAACAGGTGTTCGGTCGCGCACTGCGCTTTGATCATAAAAGCGCCTTTTCGATTGCCGCCTGGATTCTGTTCGGAATTCTTCTGATCGGTCGTTACCTGTGGGGCTGGCGCGGTCGCATGGCTTGGCGCATGACCTTGGCTGGCGTTGCGTTTTTGTTGCTGGGCTACATCGGCAGCCGCTTTGTGCTTGAAGTGGTACTGAAGCGCTATTAATGTCGGCGCGCCTGGTTTTATGAATCGTATCGTATTCTGGCTGGCGATTATCGGCTTCGGATTCCTGATCTGGCGCGCCGTGCAATTGACCCAACGCAAGCAGCGCCGCTGGCGTGATCAGCGCGCCGAGGCGGCACAGCGCAGCACCGCGGGTTCTCCTGAACGAGACCCTAACGCGCCACCCGAGCAGCTTGCGGCTGGTGAGCCGATGCTGAAATGTGTCCATTGCGGCGTCTACTTGCCCGCTTCGGACGCGCTGAAGCGCCGTGGGCTGGCTTACTGCAGTGCTGAACATCGCGATGCCGGGCAGGCATGATCGCGCAACGACTGTTTCCGCAATCGTCGCCCTCGCTGTGGACCTCCCTACGGTATTTGTCGGTGAGTCGATTGGTGGTCAGCGCGCTGATCTTGCTGTTTTTTCTCAGTGGCGAGGTCGATTCGTTTTTTGATTCGGCGATCGATCGGCGCAATTTTCTGGCGACGGCGTCACTTTATTCTCTGGCGGCGGTACTGTATCTAGCGCTCGCCGCGCGGCTGCGGCGCTTTTATGCGCTGCAGTTATTGATGCAGGTCATCACTGATCTGTTGGCTCTGGTGATCCTGATCCACTTCGCCGGCGGCTTGCGCAGCGGCTTGGGGGTTTTGACGGTGGTCGCAGTGGCTGGTGGCGCGGTCCTCTCAACCCGCCTGCTGGCGCTGGCCTTCGCGGCTGCCGCCTCCTTACTGTTGCTGATCGAGGCGACCAGCCGAGCGTTTGGCGGCGATAACGTTGACGTCAGTATTTTTTTCACGACTGGCCTGATTGGTGCGACCTGTTTTGCGGCCGCTTATTTGGTCAATTGGCTGGCGCTGCGGCTGGAACGCGAGGAGCGGCTGGCGGCACAACGTGGTGAGGAATTGCGTCGGCAACTGGCGATCACGCGATTGGTGATTGCCGAATTGCAGCAGGGCGTGTTGGTGGTCGGGCGCGACGGCCGGGTGCAGACCTTCAATCGGGTCGCATCGTCGCTGCTGGGTCCGCTTTCGTTGACCTCACAATCGCTACTGGATCCGCGTTTGATCGGCGGCTGGTCGCAAGTCGGTCGAGTGTTTCGCGATTGGTTGAGCTGGGTGTCCGTCGAGACGCCGCCCGAGTCGGTCGAGATCAGCCTGAGTGTTTGGCAAAACCCGGCGCAGGCGCAGAATCAAAGCCTGGAAGCCAAGGTGAAGCTGCGATTTCTGAGCGCCCAGGTCGGGCAGCGCGGCGGCTTCGAGCCCGATACGGTCGGCGACGATGTGGTGCTGGTAGTCGAGGATCTGCGGGCGCTTGAGGAGCGAGCGCAGCAATTAAAGTTGGCGTCAATGGGTCGATTATCAGCATCGATCGCCCATGAGATTCGCAATCCACTCGGCGCGATTCGCCATGCCAACAGCCTGTTGGCCGAGCAACTGCACCTGCCACCGATGCAGCGCTTGGCCGGTATCGTTGAGACCAATACGATTCGAATCAATCGGATCGTTGAGGATGTGCTGTCGATCTCGCGACGTGAGCCGCCGACGCAAGAGCCGATTGAGCTCGGCACCTATATGCCGGTGTTTCTGGAGGAGTTTGCGGCCAACGTCAATTGCAATTTGCATCGGCTGAATTGGTCAACCTCGATCCAGGACCACTTGCGCTTCGATACCAATCATTTGCGCCAGGTGCTGGTCAATATATTAAGTAACGCGTTGCGTTATGCGTCGAGTGCTGCTGCGGCAGTTAATATCCAATGGCAGAAGGGGCAGGGCGATCGTTTAGAATTAGTGATCGCCGATGACGGACCGGGGCTGGCACCCGAAGTACTGCAGCACGTGTTTGAACCTTTTTTTACGACCGAAGCGCGCGGCACGGGCCTGGGACTTTATTTGGCCCGTGAATTGTGTAGTGCAAATGGCGCGTTATTGCGTTACGAGCGTGGGGTCGAGGGTGGGCGTTACCCTGGGGCGTTTGTCATCGAAGCGCATGCGCAGCAGGCAGCGGCAAAAGTGGATGTACCCAATCAAACTGAGCAAGGATCGGTGAGTCAATGAGCGCCAAGGTGCCGCGAGTATTGGTAGTTGACGACGAGGCCGATCTGCGCGAGTTGCTCGAGTTGACCTTGATCGGCATGGGCCTGGATGTCGACAGCGCCTCATCGCTCGCCGACGCGCGCCGCTTGCTGGGTCAGCAGACCTATTCGCTGTGTCTGACCGATATGCGCTTGCCGGACGGCCAGGGTCTCGAGCTGGTGGCGCAAATCAATCGCGACAATTCGAATACGCCGGTGGCCGTCATTACCGCCTACGGCAGCGCCGAAAATGCGGTCGCCGCGTTAAAGGCGGGGGCCTTCGATTATTTGGCCAAACCGGTTGCGCTGGAGGCCTTGCGCAACTTAGTGCGCGCGGCCGTGCAAGTGCCGGGCGGCAACGGCCAGAATACACTGAGCGGTGCGGCACATGACCTGACGGCGCGTATGCTCGGGCATTCCGATGCGGTACGCGATGTCCGGCAAGCCATTTCCCGATTGGCACGCAGCATGGCACCGGTATCGATTACCGGCGAGTCCGGTTCCGGTAAGGAGTTGGCGGCGCGACTGGTGCATGAATCGGGTGCTCGCGCAATTCGACCGTTTGTTGCCGTGAACTGCGGCGCAATTCCCGAGAACCTGATGGAGGCCGAGTTCTTTGGCCATAAGCGCGGCTCCTTTACCGGTGCCGATCAGGATCGTATCGGATTTTTTCAGGCGGCCAACGGCGGCACCTTGTTTCTGGACGAGGTCGCCGATCTGCCGCTGGCCATGCAGGTCAAATTGCTGCGCGCGATTCAGGAAAAACGGGTCCGTCAAGTCGGCGCGGCAACCGAGGAGGCGGTCGATGTTCGCATTATCAGCGCGACCCATCAGGACTTGGGGCAGTGTGTCGCCGCCGGCCGATTTCGGCAGGACCTGTACTACCGGCTGAATGTCATTGAGCTCAAATTGCCGGCGCTGCGCGAGCGCAGCGAAGACGTGCCGATTTTGGCGGAAGCCATTCTGACCAAATTGGCGAATCGCGCCGGACTGATTCATCCGCCCCGGCTGGCATCGGTCAGTTTGAAATACCTGCAGACCTATTCCTTTCCCGGTAACGTGCGCGAGCTCGAGAATATCCTTGAGCGAGCGCTGGCGTTTTCGAACGGCGAGGTGATCAACGTCGAGGACTTGGGCTTGCGGCCGACGGTCTCCGATGCCACCGAAAACGAACGTGCCAATGACGACGCTGGCAACGACGCTGCCAGTGCCCCGGCAACACCGCGCCCGGCCGGTGCAACCGCTCGGGTGGTGCGTTTGTCCGATGATGGTATTCCCGAGTCACTACCCGATTATCTGGATCAGATCGAGCGCCAGGCGATCTCGCGGGCGCTTGAGAAGACGCGCTATAACCGGACCGCCGCCGCCAAGTTGCTGGGCATCACGTTTCGAGCGCTGCGCTACCGGATGCAACGCCTGGGTCTAAACTGACTGCTTGCCTTGGAACGAATGAAACGCCACTCCAGTGCGTTGAAATGGGACCCAGAGGCGAGTGGATGGCTCAGCGGCGCGATGCGTATTGCCTCGCCGAATTTCGATGCCCGTCCGCCCGACGTTGTGGTCGAACTGCTGGTGATTCACTACATCAGTTTGCCGGCCGGGCGATTCAGTGGCGATGCGATCCTCCGGCTGTTCACCAATCGGCTCGGCCAGGATGCGAATCCGGAGCTGCGCGAATTGGTCAGCACACGAGTCTCGGCACATTTTCTGATTCGGCGGCGCGGCGAATGTCTGCAGTTTGTCGACGCCGATCACCGTGCCTGGCATGCCGGTGTCTCGAGCATCGGCGCGCGCCAGCACTGCAACGATTTTTCGATCGGCATCGAACTCGAAGGCGATTCGCATCACCCCTTCACCGAGGCGCAGTACCGACGCCTGAGTCAACTCAGCCGATTATTGTGTGAACGTTATCCCTTGCGCCTGGTTGCAGGACATAGCGATATAGCGCCCGCTCGTAAACAAGACCCAGGCCCGTATTTTGATTGGTCGCGGTATTTGAAAACGCTAGTAATGACGCGCCTTTCCAGACCCTTCTAGTCGAAGACCTTTGCAGCGCAACGATCTTCAATATGGGACGCTGAATCGGTGGGTGTTTTGAGTCGAAAATGCCGGCAAAGCGTGATGGTTATTCGCCTCTCCAGTGTTTGCCTCAATTCCTCGCGGTGTTCCGAGGAGTTAAATGTAAGAGCTTGTTTCGCTATCAATTTTTCGGTAGAGATTCGGCTTGCATGTAAGCGTCATCGACACTACAATTAGTGCAAATCCAAGGTTGATACCCCTACCCGTAGTGGTTAGACCGCTTTGTTGTTAAAAGCGGCTCGGGGTATTTTTTCTCTTGTTTTTACATTTTCAACCATTAGTTCGCAGAAATCCGGCGTACTCGAGCGCACCCAATAGTGTTCGTACGACGGCGTTTCTACCACCACACCATCACCACCTAACAAAGGGGTTCAACGCATGCAACGGATCGGCGAAAGTCAAGGTTTTCCTATTTCTAAACCAGCATCAACTATTTCAGGGTTTGCCGATCCGGGAAATGCTGGTTTTAACAGTATGAGTAGTAGTTACTGTGCTGATGCATTTGCTGATTTCAAAGTCATTCGCCGTAACGGTTCAGTGGTCGGGTTCGAGCCTGGCAAGGTGTCGATTGCGATGACCAAAGCGTTCCTGGCCGTTAATGGCGGTCAAGGCGCGGCTTCGGCTCGTATTCGCGAACTGGTTGATCGTTTGACGCATGCAGTGGTGCTCGGTCTGTTACGCGGCAAGTCTGCCGGAGCAATGTTTCATATTGAAGACATTCAAGATCAGGTCGAGCTAGCGCTGATGCGCTCGGGCGAGCACGAAGTGGCGCGCGCCTATGTGCTGTACCGCGAAAAACGCAGCCAGGAGCGTGCGTCCAAGTTGCGTGAGCAGCATGAGGCCGACGCCCAGCCGGTCTTGCATGTCCAGGACGGCGCGGTTCGTCGCACGCTTGATCTGGCGCAATTGCGGGCGGTGGTCGAGTCGGCCTGTGCCGGTCTGGGTAGCGAGGTTCAGGCCGACGCGATCCTGAAGGACACCGTGAAGAACCTTTATGACGGTGTGCCGATCGAAGAAGTCTACAAATCGACCATCTTGTCGGCCCGGGCACTGATCGAGAAAGATCCCGACTACAGCCGGGCGACCGCCCGCCTGTTGTTGCACACCATCCGCAAGGAAGTCATTGGCGAGGAAGTGTTGCCGGAGAACATGGCGTCCCGTTATTCGGAGTACTTTCCGGGATTCATCAAGCGCGGCATC
>JANORY010000244.1:0-1940 GCA_031415535.1 Burkholderiales bacterium
TATTCGGTCTATCCGCGTACTAGCGGTATCGAAGGCAATCAGGTGGTCAATCTGACCGGTGGCCCTTACAAGCACAGCGAATACCGCGCGCTGATGAACGTGGTATTCACCAACAAGAATGTGACCTGCCAGTACCGCGCAGTGGGCCATCCGGTTGCGATTGCTTTGACCGAGGGCATTGTCGATCTCGCCGCGCGCAAACTCGGCATGGACCCGGCCGAATTTCGGCGCAAAAACCTGATTGCCGATGATGCCTATCCGTACACGTTTCCATCCGGCATCAAGTTCGAATCGCTGTCGCATCATCAGTGCCTGGACAAGCTGCTGACGCTCATGGACTATGACGGTCTGCGCGCCGAACAAAAGGCGCTGCGCGGGCGGGGAATTTTTCGCGGTATCGGTTTGGCCGCCATGATTGAAGTCACCAATCCGTCACCGGCGTTTTACGGCGTCGGTGGCGCCAGAATTTCAGCGCAAGACGGCGCCACTCTGCGCCTCGAGCCCAGCGGAATGGTGACGGTCACCTGTTCGGTCACCGAACAGGGCCAAGGCACCGATGCGATCTTCGGGCAAATTGCTGCCAGCGCAGTGGGCATCACCCTGGACAAGGTACGGGTGCACACCGGCGACACCGCCACCATGCCCTATGGCGGCGGTACCTGGGCTTCAAGAGGTGCCGGCATTGGTGGCGAGGCGGTTCTGCAGGCTGGACGCGCGCTGCGCGCTCATATTTTGACGGTCGCCTCACATATCTTGAAGATCGACGCCGATAGCCTCGACATTGCCGAGAATCATATCGTCGAAAAAATCACCCGCGAGCGTAAGGTGGCGCTGGCCGAGGTCGGTCGTGTCGCCTATTTTCGGCCGGACACGCTACCCTTGAACTTCCAGGCCGAGATGACCGTGACCCGCCACTACACACCGCGCGACTATGGCTTCACCTTCACCAACGGCATACAAGCATCGTATGTCGAGGTCGACACCGATACCGGCATGATCCGGCTGCTCAAGCACTGGTGCGTCGAGGACTGCGGCACGATCATCAATCCGATGCTGGTCGATGAGCAGATTCGCGGCGGTGTCGTTCAAGGCATCGGTGCCGCCCTCTTCGAAGAGTGTCTATATGGCGAGGACGGGCGAATGCTGAACGCGTCGATGGCCGACTACCTGGTGCCGATGTCCGCCGAAATGCCAGATATCATTTGCGGCCATGTACAAACACCGACCCGGCAATCGGCGCTCGGCGCCAAGGGCGCGGGTGAAGCAGGCACGGCCGGTGCGCCCGGAGCGGTTATGAACGCGATCAATGACGCGCTCTCGCCGTTTGATGTTCGGGTTACCCGAATGCCGTTTACTCCGGAGCGGGTTTTGCAGGCCTTGGGAAAGATTTAGGTAACGCTGCTATCGATTGATCAGTTCAATCAATTGCTGGGGTCAAGCGCAATCCAGTGCCAACGCACAGGGTACAGTGCGCGCATGGCATTAAAACCGACCGAATCCGCAGTCCCCAGCGGACGACTCAGCAGACTGGCAAAATTTGGTACGCTTACAAGTGGTATCGCGGGCAGCATGTTGCTCAATGGTGTTCGTCAACTCGCCAGTGGCAAACGCCCGAAGATCGGCGATTTGTTACTGACGCCGGCCAACGCCCGGCGCATGGTGGCGCAGCTCTCGCAAATGCGCGGCGCGGCCATGAAGCTCGGTCAGTTGTTATCAATGGATGCGGGCGATCTGATTCCGCCAGAGCTGACTCAGGTACTCAGCGCGCTGCGCTCGAGCGCGGCGGTCATGCCAAAAGCACAAGTCGAACAGGTGTTACTCAAGAATTGGGGCACCGATTGGGCTGTGCGTGTGAAGTCGTTTCAATTTGATGCGCTGGCAGCGGCCTCGATCGGCCAGGTGCATCGCGCGGTGTCCAGGCGCGGCGAGCAGTTGGCGAT
>JANORY010000245.1:0-2832 GCA_031415535.1 Burkholderiales bacterium
GTCCATAACCTCGGTGTGCAGGCCGGCTCGGCAGGTTCGATGACGGTGACGTCGGCCATTTTGCTCGCCATCGATCGCGAAGACGGTCCGCAGCACTTGACCTATCGGGTCGTCAGCCTGCCCGACAATGGTAAGCTCCAACTCGGCGGACAGGCGCTGGCGGTGAACGCCACATTCACGCAGACTGATATCGACCAAGGGCGACTGGTCTGGTATGCGACCGGTATCGAGCCCAGCACACAGACTGCCACACTCGTGCTTAGGGACAGCACGAATCGCCCCGGCATGCCGTTCGATCTGCGTACCACAGTTGGGTCGCCTGCGGTCGCGCCTGCGTCAAACGGCAACCCAGCGCAGGGCAAAGTGGGTGATGTAAGCAGCAGCACCGGCCCGGTGAGCACGGCGAACGCGGCAACCTCACAGGTCAATGTCAACACCCTAGCCAGCACAGGCACAACTGTCAGCACCGGTACAACTGTGCCGGTCACGCCTGGCCTACCGAGCGCACCGGCCCGGACCAGCCAACCCGGTTCACATAACGGTCCGGCTAACGGGCTACCAGTGGTGTCGGCTCGCGCCGACTCGCGGCACAACGGCCTGTTTGGAAATGACCAGCGTGCAGTAGAACCGGCCGGTGATGACTCGCGCGCCCAGCGGTTCGATTCGGCGTCTCGCTTCCTGCAACTCTCCGATCTGCGCAAGGACTCGGGCGCGCTGGGATCGCGCGTCATCGATACCGATGCATCTCGGACTTCAGAGCGAACGTTGCTGCAACAGGCGGCGTTTCGCAATGACCTGGATCGGGTTCGCGAACAGGTTACCAGTCGTATTGACATCGAGCGCAACCTGCTGGCCTCTTCGGTCGCAGTCAGCGCCGGCGTGTCGATCGGTTATGTCATCTGGCTCATTCGAGGTGGCGTGCTGTTGTCGAGCTTACTTGCATCGATTCCGGCCTGGAGTGCCATCGATCCCCTGCCGATCTTGTCCAGCTTCGGTGGCAACAAGGGCAAAGGGAAGGGCCAGGGTCAGGACGAGGACCAGGTCCAGGACGAGGAAGACGACTCCCTTCAGGCGATACTCAAAAAGGCGGCGCAATCAGCCGACGTTGAGGTGCCAGTGTCCCGTCCTTCGGCGCACCTCGATCGTCTTAGCGTCTGAGCATAGCAGTCGATTTCGGTCGCGAAACACCAGCGGTGTTCGGTGCCCGCGTGAAGCGCGATCATGACCGCTGGGGAAAAGTCATCCGCGACGCGGGCATCAAGCTCGACTGAGGTGGGGCGGACAGGAGCCTGAGCGGCCTGTGCGAAGCGTACAAAAAAGTAACCTGCTCAGCCAGTTTCGGACTATGACGGCCCAGGTATGGGGACGTGCTAAGGAATCCCGCGCTCTTTTCTGCGGACAACGCGCGCAGCTCTATCGGCTTCTGCGTCCGCTTGAGTATATTCAGGATGCGTTACTTGAGGGGTGTTCGGATTGTTTTTCGAATAGCGAATCTTTGCTCCCCTTGCCTTAAGAATGTTCAATAGCTCAAGCCTGCGCGCCTCGAGTTCAGTTCGGTAAACGCGGTCTTGAAGAGTCAACGCGAGCTTATCCAGTTCAACGTTTAAACCCGCGTCGAGAAAGAGCTTTACGTTGTCTAGTTCCCCAAGAAATGCCGCAACGGTGGCCACAGTTCGGCCATAGCCATCGTCATAGTTAACATTTGCGCCATACTTGAACAGCAGCTCGAGGCTAGGCCGGTGCCTTACGGCGCGCATAAGCGGCGTATGGGCATTACTCACCACATTCGGATCGGCTTTGAATTGCAACAAAAGCTCAGTCAACGTTGGATTGTCCGACATGACAACAAGCGAGAACAACATGCCTTTTGTTTGGTCGATAACAACGCGTCGATTAGGGTTCGCTCCTAGCTCTAATAGCCGTTTAGAACCGGCGTAATTCTCCATCGCCAAAGCAAACACCAAAGGAGTGACCTCACCCTGACTCGACATGCCGTCAATTGGTACCCCGTCCTTGGCGAGCTCGTCGATCAACGCGACATTGCCCGAGGCTGCCGCGTTAGCAAGTTCTGCCAATTTCGGGTCGCTGAACCATTCGGACGCGGCGCGCCCTCTGAGATTTAGGGCGCTTCGTGCAATTACCTGCATAGTCGGTAGTCCGAAAAAAGACGTAGCCAAAATTCCAGTTACTAGTCGCCGTCGCATGCGCTTACACTCCGATTGCCACCGATTCACAAGATGACTTCCGCCTGATTGAAGTGCCATATGAAGCTACTGTCAAGGTCTGACCTGACTTCTAGAAAAACCAGGGAGCAGCGAAAATATCACTCGGTTGATGCCGTGCTGCTGGTAGGCCTCGAAAGGATTGAGCTGTCGGATGGCCCGCGATGTGGGTTGGTCACCGCCTTGTAACGACGCAATACTGTCCTGTGAAGCATTACCGCTGGTCGTGTCTCGCCAGGTCGGCATGTCCAAAGGATTTAAGGCCGTGCGAGTACCGATCGCTCGTGGACCCAACTCAAAGGCTGAGCCTGCGGATGAGACAAGCCGCCCAACAGGAATCACCTGGGCTGCAACGGTGGGAGCAATAACCCAGGCTTTGCTGCGATCCTGTAACGTGGAAACTAATTCGCCATCGATGTAAACAGCGTCAATTTGGGCGCTCGCCACGCGAGGATTGACCATCGGATAGTCACGAACGGTACTAGGGTGGAGTCCTGCTGAATTGAAAGTGATTGCCGGACGATTCGCAACTGCGGCTTGCGCAGAGGCAAGTCCGCCACCAAGCGAATGCCCCGTAAAGGCGATTGGCGAGGAGAAACCCTGACTCCTT
>JANORY010000246.1:0-8369 GCA_031415535.1 Burkholderiales bacterium
AGTTATCCGAAATCCCCTTCATGGGTGTACGCTGTTGTCGGTAAACGCTGGCGGCGCAACTCCCAGGCGGCTGTTCAATGTTTCCAATCGTCTTCACCACAAGTTCTGGGTCCTCGTCGGTAGGGAACTTGATACGGGAAAAACCAACTTTCATATGAGCGGTTTGAATTAGCAATCTGTAGTCATCAACGGTTACAGTTTTGTTCCGCCCAACAAGCGGACGTGCCATGATGAATGAGACATTTTCTGGCGTACGGTAGACAGTTGGATACCTGAGTACCTTAAAAAATGGCAACGCGATGGTGTAATGGTCGATTTGAGACTGAGATCGTCGAAGTTCGCATTTCAGGTTTTGTCCAATGAAGGGAATTTTTGCAACGTAATTGACACGTTGACCCACGCGTTCAAGCGTGAGCTGCTTTCCATTGACCGTTAGTGAGCCGTTTGGCGAAAGCAAAATTTCCTTGCGTAGACTTGGCGACTCAAGACTCATGCGGATTGCTACAAAATCTTGACCCAGGGTGTGCGTCACGACTGTCACTGGCATTATCTCGCTCGCTTCGTCATCAACTGGATGGAACACTTGCGCAGCAACAGATGGCGTTGTCATTCCAAAAGCACTAGCGGATACCGAAACGCCAAATGATCTGCGATTCATTTTTCAACTCCGATGTCTTAATTCCAGTCAGGCAGAAGCAGGCAACGGTGGACTATAAAACGGGTTTCCGTAGCGGAGCAAGTTTCTGAAAAAGTTGATTCCAGAAATCTGGCCCGCCAATTGCTCAGTATCTGACAGCAGTCGAATACCAACAGGAACATAGTTATAGCCTGGCCCGAGATTGTGGTAGGTTCTTAAGTAGCCTGCCGCGTCATGCGCAACGCCGTGAATAGTGACCACTTCACGCCCTCCGCCTGCTTGATAGTATCGATCACTGATCTCGATGTTCCCTGCACCTGGAATGCCGCCGGTTGGACTTAGCAGTGCTCCAAAGACGGGATCAATTCCGCCTAGGCTGTCTCCTACTAAAGAGCCGAACCGTAGTTGGCTTATCGAACCCATGTGCCGTCCATTGTCCCGCAAAGGACCGCCGTGACCTTGGACCAAACCGTTTCTTTGTGATGAGAGCTCGGGGACTCGCGATTCACCTGTTCGCCCTTCGACATAGGTCTGTTGCAGTCGACCCGTCTTACTTGTCTCGTCGTCGATATCTAACGCTCGCTCAACCATCGCTCCATAATCCGCCCGAATCTTCTCCAACGAAACCCCACGCTCGGTCGCAACAGTAGCTAACGCGTCATCCACAGCCGCTGCATTCGGATTAGAGAACAACCTGCCGTCCTCTGCATTGCGTCGAAGCTCCAGCACAAACATCGCATCGGCCAGCCTGTGGCTACCCGCGCCTTGAATCTCGAGCGTTGGCAGCGCCATGAGTCGTTCGACTGTGAAGACACGCATGGCAGGGTTGGTCGGGTTACGCGGATCGGTTCGTGCGCCGCCACGTGGCCCTGCCACGTCGAGAGCGAGTTCGCTGGCGTTCGGATCGCGGTCACCGCGCTGGCGCTGCGCGTGGTATTCGATGAGTTCGTCGATCTCGGCATCGGAGTATTGAGCGGGTACGTTGAACGAGACTGTGTCACCTTGCGCGGAAACCAGGGTCACCGCGCGCGTGCCATCCGGGTTCAGCAGCGTGATCTGCGTTTGGCCGCTTGTCTGGCCGTTGCCGTTGACGAGTTCGCGGGTCGTTTGAGAAGGCTCGACCAGGGCTGCGCCATTTGAAGCACCATTTGAAGCACCATTTGAATCGCCATTTGAAGCGTCACTTGGAGACGGCGTCGCTTCACTCGGTGCCGGTGCTTGTGTTGGTGCTTGTGTTGGTGGTTGTGCCGGTGCTTGTGCCTGCTCTTGTGGCAGTTCTTGCGCCGGCGGCACGGCCGGGGCTACGCCGACGCTCGGTCGCAAAAGCGCCGCCACCTGAGCTCCGATCAGACTGTCAATGAAGTTTCTCGCCAGCGCTTGATTCAGATCGCCCGGGGTGCCTGCGGCGCGAATCGCACTGGCGATCAAGCCGGTAAACGTCTGCGCCGCGTTGGCCTGTGCTTCATTGATTGTTCCCAGTGCGAGTGCCCGCGCGATCTGCGCTTGCATATCCGTGGCGGCGAGATTCGCTACGCCGGCGGCAAAACCACTGATTGCACCGACTTCGAACTCACCCCCGCGCAAGGTGCTGACCGTACCCTGGCTCAGGGCGGAACCGACAATAGAAGCGCCATCACCCAGCCCCGCCAAGGTGGCCACTTGTGTAAACGCCCCATTGAGCTCGGCGCTGAAGACTGCCGCAAGCGTGTTGAGCAGAACATCGCGCAGTACAAAGTCATCGTTAAGCGCAGCGCTCACCAGGCTTCGGCTCAAGGCATAGACGGCACTATTGATCGGACTCAGGGCGGGCAGCGTGCTGATTTCAACCACACCGCTGGCCACTTCGATGCTGGTGAGACCGGCTTCGGCGGCGGCACCGCCTTCGACAAGTCCTGCCAGCTCGATTGCCGCATACTCGCTGCCCGCCAAGGCCGCCGAACCCGCGCCCAGCGCTGCGCCCTCCGCCCCCAACCATAGCCCCAGCACCTCGGTCACCGCTCCGGCCGTGACAGCACTGAGCCCGCCAATGACAACCGCCTCGAGCGCAATGCGCAGCCACTCCACCCCTTCGTCGATATTGCCCAGCGGCGTCACCCAGCCTGCGGTCTCGCTGAAATAGACGGCCTGGTTGGTGTGCAGATCGGGCACATTGTTGATATTGAGCAGTGCAAAGCCGGTACTGCGTAGAGCGCCGCTTGCCAGAGCCCACTGCGGGTTAAGGAACGTGGTGGTGCGCGTGCCTAGATTAAATTCATCCCCGACCGTCTCGACCGTGAAGCAGGGTCCGTAGAGTCGCGCAAAGAGACGCTGCTCAAGACTGGTGCCTGCGCAGTACCACAGGCTGAACGCATCGGCACTGAACACCCGAATCGTGGTCGGTGTGGGCGCGCTGATCGCCTCGTTATCGCCGTAGGTGCGCAAAACGGTCTGCTCAATCCAGCCTGCGCCGGTTGGCGTGTTGCTCAAGCCGCCCTGTTCGGTGACACCGGCTGCGGCAATAAATTGACGATTGAAGTCCTCGCGCAGCGCTGCGAGTGCGCGGCTCAGCCGCTCCATCTGCTCAAACCGATGCGCTCCGTACAAGTTGACTTGGGCTCGGGCGATCGAGCTCGTGGCACTGGAGGGCGATCCGCCGTATCTTGACATCAGTGCGACCAACTCAGGGTCGGCCAGTTGCGCGTCGATACGCGCCAGAATCGCGGGCGGCGCGAGCGCTTGGCCGGCCGGTGCCGGTGCGTCGTTTAACGCCCGACTGCCGTCGAGTGCGATGTCCAGCAGTTCGGGGTTCGCGGCCAGCAGCGCGGCCGAATCCGATCGACCATAGAGCTGGGCCAGTTGCGCCAAGCCCGGGCGCGGCTGGGCGACATAGTGCTGCCGAAACGCTGCCTCAGAGAACAGGACCTCGCGGCTGTCGCCGTACTCACCGCTGTAGACGTATTCAACCCAGCCAGGGGCGAGACCTGAGCCGGGGGCGAGACCTGAGCCGGGACTGGGGCCAAGGCCTGAGCCATAACTGACGCGAGCGCGGGCAGCGTCGAGTTCCTGGTTGTAGTCGGCAGCAATCGTATCGAAGACGGTAAAGAGGGACTGCAACCACTCGGCGCTTACGGCCGATTCCAGAGCGCTGGCCGCGGTGGTGGTTGGAAGGTCCGTTGACGCAGTGGCAGACGGGGCAGTGGCAGACGGCGTGGTGGCAGACGGGGCGGTGGACGCGTTGGCCTCCTTGACGCCAGGCTCGTCGGTTCCAGACTCACGGGCCGCCGCCAACGCCAGAGCGCCCAAGGAACGCACCGAGCTCAAGACCGGCTTCGGGGTCCGGAGACTACTGGACCCCGCGCGACTTGCGTCACTCGCTTCGAGCGCACTCAAATCACGAGCACTGCTTGCCATCACCGCCGCCATTGCTGCACTCCTTCGTGATTGAACAATGAGTCGGCCGAAAGAGAATCGTCGTCCCGAACTGTCTCCTGCGAAAGTATCGAATCACTAAAGGCAGCGCGCAATAGAACTGTCGGCCTAAGCCTTGCGCCCGGCCTTGCCTGCATGCCTGCCATGCATGCCTTGCTCCAACTGTGAGTCGGGTCTAAGATCAGGTACAAAGCGAGGACTACATGAACAGCAGTACCAAGGCACCACCACCATGGTCTCCGCAGGTGACGCGGGTGCTAATGCGATTGCGATATTTCGTCGCTACATCACCGCTCAATCCAGGACGCGGTTATTTTCATTCGTACACATAGCGACTCACGGTCTTGGCGGCTTTCCGGTACCGGAGCTTTACAACATCGATTTTGCTCAGGTCGAGATGGCCGCCAAAGCGGTCGCCGAAAATGCCGATGTCGTACTCGGCATCAAGGTACGCATGTCCGAGAACGTCATTGCCAAGCACGGCACCGAACCGTTAAAGCGCGCGATCCCGGCCTGCGAAATGTCGGGTACCGGTGCCAAGCTGATGGTACATATCGGCGGCAAGTTCACCAACATCGTTCAGGACGGCAAACTGTTGCCCGCCGCGCTGGCCGCCAAAAAACGTGGCGTGGTGTTCGACGTCGGTCATGGCGGCGGCAGCTTTGACTACACGGTCGCAGAAGCGTCGATCGCCCAAGGTGCTGGGCCAGACGTCTTGTCTTCGGATATTCACGTGTTTTCGGGCAATTCGCCCGGCATGCCCTACCTGACCTGGGTCATGAGCAAGTTCTTGAATCTGGGCTTCAGCCTGGAGCAAGTGATTGCGATGGCCACGATTAACCCCGCCAAGGTCATCAACCGCATTCCGAAACTGGGCACTTTGCAGCCCGGTGCGCCGGCCGACGTTACCGTGCTGGACGTCGTTGAAGGTGCTGTTGAATTTGTCGATACGCGCAATAATAGACGGCAAGGCAGGATTCATATCAAGCCCGCGCATGTCGTGCTGGGCGGTGTGCCGCATGGGCGACCTTACTTGGCACCGTTCAGTGTTTGTTAGACAACTACGAAAGTAATTCATGACCGAACCAGTGATCGTCATCGAGCGAGTCCCCGAGGGCTACGCGATCATCACCTTAAATCGCCCGGCCGCGATGAACGCGCTCTCGCAGCAGTTGCGCGCCGAGTTGGCCCGCGCAATCACCGAACTGGAGGCAGACCCGGCAGTAAGGGTGCTGATTCTGACCGGTGCTGGCCGTGCCTTTACGGCGGGCCTGGACCTAAAGGAGCTGGGCGCGAGCGACCCCAGCACGGCGGTATTCGGGCAAGCGGTCCCCGACCCGGTTACGGCCCTGAGGCGATTCAGCGGCCCGGTGATTGGTGCCATCAATGGCGTCGCGATTACCGGCGGTTTCGAGCTGGCGCTGGCATGCGATATCTTGCTCGCCTCCAGCGAGGCGCGATTCGCCGATACCCACGCCCGGGTTGGTGTTATGCCCGGCTGGGGATTATCGCAACGCCTGAGCCGCGCCATCGGCATTTACCGGGCCAAGGAGTTATCGCTGACCGGAAACTTTTTGAGCGCGCAGCAAGCCTGCGATTGGGGCCTGGTGAACCGAGTTGTTGCTCCGGAGGAGTTGTTGCCGCAGGCGCGTTTATTGGC
Organism: Burkholderiales bacterium; assembly: GCA_031415535.1. GTDB lineage: Bacteria > Pseudomonadota > Gammaproteobacteria > Burkholderiales > Burkholderiaceae_E > JANLTP01. The sequence continues at coordinate 5,706 of JANORY010000246.1, forward strand.
CATCGACATGCTCTCGGTCTTGCCGCAGATGCTGGTGAAGTACAAAAAACTGATCGACGATGGCTACCTCAGCACTTTCGGCGAAGCGATGGCTTTGGAGCTGAGCACCTCGAAGTCGGCGAACGCAACCGTCAGCGCAGAACAGATCGAGCAGCGCCGCGAGGCGGTTCGCCGACGCGGCCAGAAGCAATAATCACTTCTTTTTGTCGCGCTTTTCCTGCTTTTTCTCGGCAGGCGTCTTCGACGCGGGTTTCTTTTTCTCTTTCTTGTTATCTTGGGACTTGGTCATCAAATTCTCCTTGGCGGGTCACAACGCTTGAGTTTGCGTCAACGGATTCTAACGAGTGCGGTGTTTCCGCGAAAGCCTGCGTGGTACGTCTGAAACGAATCGTAACGCGGCAGACGGCCCGGCACTCTTCGCCCGGAGGGTTTGACCAGAAACTGCGCGCCCATTCTTAACCTCGACACCCTCCCAGGTTAACCGATTGTTCAGCGGCGCGTTAGGGTAAGTCAGAATGTTATTGAGTCAGAACTACCGGCATATCTTTACGACGACAAGGCTTTAAATTGGGCGGTCCAGCCCATATATCAGTTAAGCATGGGGCTGGAATGGCTGAATTCGCCAGTGGCACCCGGAAATGAGAGGTCAAGTGATGCAATTCGCCAAAGTTTTCGAGATCGATGGAACCCAGGTCCTGTGTTTGTTGCAGCCGCGCGACGAAGACGGCCTGCCTGAACTGAAGATGGTGACCTACGTCGGCAGTACCTGTGTCGTGTTCGGCAACCGGCTGGTGCCGGCCGGCATCGAAATCACCGATCCAAGCGCCATTCTGGCCAAAACCCGCGAGTTGTTCGAAGGTTTCGGCCAGCGCGAGGCCGAGGAGGCCTACAAGGTCGCCCAGAAAGTCATCGCGGACGCCAAACGCGAGCAGAGTGAAGCAACTGACGGCAACTCGGCTCCCGAGGCAAACCAGATCGGTTTGAACGATGCCGATTTTGGTGTACCTCTGGTTTCGACCGTACTGCATTGAGTCGCCGACCGCTGGGCAACACAGCGGTGACGCGCTCACGAATCGATAGAATCATGCCTGGAGGATGGCATGAACCTTAAAACCAATAAAAACTCGTCAACCTGGACCGGCCTGTGGGTCTGGACAGCGGCCATCGTGTGCTCAATGTTGGTCAGTTGTTCGACCAACCCGGTCACTGGCCGTCAAGAGGTGTCCCTGCTCAGCGAAGCCGACGAAATCAAGTTGGGCAAGGAAAGTGATGCCTCGGTCAAGAAGGAGTACGGCGTTTACAACGCGCCGGCCCTGCAGGCCTATGTCAACGAAGTCGGCCAAAAGCTGGCTAAACAGTCGCAACGTGCCAATCTGGTCTGGTCGTTCACGATCGTCGACAGCCCAGAAATAAATGCCTTTGCGCTGCCGGGCGGCTTCGTCTACATCACCCGAGGTCTGATGGCCTATCTCGACAGCGAGGAAGAGTTGGCTGGTGTGATCGGCCATGAAATCGGCCACGTCACGGCGCGCCATGGCGCCACCCGGCAAACCCAGAATACGATCGCCCAAGCGATCTCGATTGGTGCCGAAATTCTGGGCCAAGTCTACGCCGGCGTATCGGGTGCCGGACAGGCAGTCAGCGGCGTTGCCGGACAGATGATCACCAGCTATGGCCGCGACCAGGAGTTACAAGCCGATCAACTCGGCGCCCAGTATTTGGCCGTCAATGGTTATGACCCGAAGGGCATGATCAAAGTCATCGGAGTTTTGAAGAACCAGGAAGTATTTGCGGCCGATCGTGCGCGCGCCGAAGGCAAGACCGCGCAGAAAATGCCGGATTGGGGTTCATCGCACCCGTCCAATGATCAACGCCTGAATGACATTACCGAAATTGCCAATAGTTTGAAGCGCCAGGGCAGCACGGATGCAGGCCGTGAGCGTTACTTGCGGGCCATCAATGGCATGACCTTTGGCGAAGGTCGCGATCAGGGTGTGGTTCGCGGCAACAGCTTTTATCATGAGCCGATGGGCGTTGGTTTCTCGGTCCCGCCGAACTGGAAGCTGCGCAACAGTTCCGACACGGTACTGGCTATTAACAAGGAAAGCACTGTGGGTGTAGCCATGGCATTGGTCACCGGCGCCGGTGCGACCGACGAAGAGGTCATCAAGAAAATTTTCAAACCGGAAACGGGCAAGGCTGACAAGACTCAGATTAATGGCCTGGCAACCACCTACTTCGTGGGACGCGCCGTCGGCGAAGACGGAAAACCGGTACCACTCGAGCTGGCGATTGTGAACTACAACCAGCAAAAATTCATGTTCCGCTCGATGTTCAAAAGCATCGAGGCACGCAATGCGGCAGCCAGTGAAGTGCGGGCGGTGGTCACCAGTTTTCATCCGCTGACCGCGAACGATCGGCAATTGGCCAAACCGTATCAGATTCGCGCAGTGCCCTTGGCGGCGGGACAGAATGTCAGTACGCTCGCGCGCAGCACGCCTTTAGGGCGATACGCGGAACAGGAGCTGCGTCTTGTCAACGGCATCTACCCGCAGGGTGAGCTGCAGTCAGGGCGCCTGGTTAAAGTGGTGGTGCAATAAAGGTTGAGGCGAACCGATCAATCGTTGACCGTCGGCGCAGAATTTATGCGGCCGAGGTTTGCGA
>JANORY010000247.1:0-3312 GCA_031415535.1 Burkholderiales bacterium
CTGTACTGGATCTATCGCGAACGTCTGGGCAGCGCCGACCCTGGTAAGGGCTGGTTCCTGCAGGGCCGATTTGGCTGACCGCACGGCATCCTTCAAGGACGAATAATGTCCACCGCATCCGTAATCAGGCAATCCAGCCCCCAGTCGAGCAACTGACGCGCCCGCTCCGGGTCGTTCACCGTATAAGTCATTACCCGCAAACCGGCCGCATGCGCCTCTGCAATCACCGCAGCAGTCAGTTCCCGATGGTTCAGATCCAGCGCCACGCAGCCAAGTGACCGACAACGCTCCCGCCAATCGGACGGCAACTGATCAAGCAGCAGCGCCCGTGGCAGATGCGGCACGGCCCTCTGTGCTGCTGCCAGCGCAGCTTCGGAGAATGACGAGAGAATGGGCGCGGCTTGCGCATCACGCCAAAGAATATCGGCTTCGATCGCCACCGCAGCACCGGTTTCAGCTTCTCGGCCCGGGCAAGGTTTGATCTCGATGTTGGCAAAAAGATGATTCGCGCGCAACCAGGTACCGACTCGCCAGAAGGTCGGAATCCCCTCACCGGCATACTCGGGCGAATGCCAGCTACCGGCGTCGAGTTTCATCAGGTCACCCAGATTGCGCGCCGAGACTCGCGCTCGGCCACTGGTGGTGCGATCCAGCGTCGAATCATGCATCAGAATCAGCGTGCCATCACCACTGAGTTTGACGTCGAATTCGAACATCCGGTAGCCAAACCCGTGCCCGAGCCGAAATGCCGCCAGCGTGTTCTCAGGTGCGAGCTTGCCGGCACCGCGATGCGCCAGCCTGCTTGGATAAGGCCAGTGTTGAAAATCAACCACCGGCCAAACCGGTTCAGCCGCTTCAGTGTTCAATGGTTAATCTCATCAATGTAAGGCTCAGGCTCATCAATACAAAAGTTAAGCTCATCAATCCAAAATTCGTCGGCACCTCACCAGCGCATCACTTATCTGAATCAACCAGTCCCTTGACGAACCAACTCTGCATCAGCACCACCACCAGCACCGGCGGCAACATCGCCAGCATGGCGGTGGCCATCACCAGATTCCATTCGGCCGCAGCGTCACCGCCCGGAATCATTCGTTTGATGCCAATCACGACCGGATACATCGACTCGCTGGTGGTGATGAGCAAGGGCCACAAATATTGATTCCAACCATAGACAAACAGGATCACAAACAGGGCGGCAATATTGGTGCGCGACAGCGGCAATAAAATATTCCAGAAAAATCGCATCGGCCCGGCCCCGTCAATGCGCGCCGCCTCGGTCAACTCGTCCGGCACTGTCATAAAAAATTGCCGAAACAGAAAGGTCGCGGTCGCCGAAGCTACCAGCGGCAACGTCAAACCGGTGTAGGAATCGAGCAGATTCAATGACGCCATCACGTTGTAAGTAGGCATGATGCGTACCTCAACCGGCAGCATCAAGGTCACAAAAATCATCCAGAAAATCAGGCCTTTGTACGGGAACCTGAAATAGATCAGGGCAAATGCCGACAGCAGCGAAATCACAATCTTGCCGATGGCAATCACCAGCGCGATGATGAGACTGTTCAGCATCATCCGCCCGACCGGTGCCGACGAGGCAACGCCGCCACCCGAAAACAATACCGCCTTGTAGTTCTCGATCAATTGGTTGCCCGGCCACAGCGACATCGGCGCGGCAAGCACTTGTTCGCTAGTTTGTGTCGAGGCAACAAAGGTGACATAAACCGGCAGTGCCACCACCAGCACACCCAGCGTCAGCACCAGATAGGTAATGAAGTTCAGCAGCGGGTTGCGATCGATCATACGAACTCAATCATACGTACTTGACCCGGCGCTCGACGAAGCGAAACTGGATGAAGGTGAGACCGATCACAATCGCCATCAATATTACCGATTGAGCGGCCGAGCTGCCAATGTCCAGCCCCTTGAAGCCACGGTGGTACACCATATAGACCAATATTTCAGTGGCATTGGCAGGACCGCCGGAGGTGGCGGCGTCAACGATTGCAAAGGTTTCAAAGAACGAGTAAACAATATTGACGACCAGCAGAAAGAACGCGGTCGGCGACAAGAGTGGCAAGGTAATGGCGCGAAAGGTGCGCCAGGCACCGGCCCCGTCTAGCGCTGAAGCTTCAATCAGTGATTTCGGAATCGACTGCAAGCCGGCCAGAAAAAAAATAAAGTTATAACTGATCTGCTTCCAGACCGCCGCAATAATGATCAGGATCATCGCCTGATCGCCGTTCAATATGTGGTCCCACTCAACCCCGAGGGCCTTGAGCCAGTGCGCCACCACGCCCAAGGTCGGATTGAACAGAAACAACCACAACACACCGGCAATCGCAGGTGCCACCGCATAAGGCCAAATCAGCAGGGTACGAAAAGCAAACGCGCCGCGTACGGCGCGATCGGCGAAATACGCCAGCGCCAGACTCAGGCTCAATCCGATCACGGTAACTGCCACCGAAAAAATCGCCGTGATCTTGAACGAATTCAAATAGAGCGGATCGGCGAATAACTTCTTGAAGTTCTCCAGACCCACAAACTCTGTCGTGGTCGCAAACGCGTCCTGAATAAATACCGATTGATAAAGTGCCTGAACCGCCGGCCAGTAGAAGAAGATAAGAATGATCAACAGTTGCGGTGCCAACAGCGCAAACGGCAGCCATCGGCTGCCGAATGTCACGCGCTTTTCCACCGCTTAAGGCCGTTTATTCTTTGGCAGTACGCTCAAAGCGTTCAAGGATTTCATTACCGCGTTTGGTCATTTTTTCAAGCGCGGTTTTGGCATCTTGTTTGTTCGCCCACACACCTTCAAGTTCTTCATCAATCACATCACGGATCTGGACGAAGTTACCGAGCCGAATGCCGCGCGACTTATCCGTGGTCTTGACAATCATTTGTTGAACCGAGACATCGGTACCCGGATTTTTTTCGTAGAACCCGGCTTTGCGGGTCGACTCATAGGCCGCCATGGTCAGCGGCAAATAGCCAGTTTCCTGATGCCACTGCGCCTGCACGGCGCTTGACGACAAGTAGCTGAAAAATTTGGCGACGCCTTTATATTCTTCCTTCTTCTTGCCGGACATAACCCAAAGGCTGGCACCACCAATGATCGTATTTTGGGGTGCGCCGTCGACATCGGCGTAATACGGCAGCTTACCGATACCAAAATTGAACTTGGCATTCTTCTTGATGTTTGCATAGGCGGCCGAACTCGAGGTCAGCATCGCACACTCACCCGAGAAGAACTTCGCTTCCGGTTCGTTGCGGCGACCGGCGTAGGTAAAGTAGCCTTTCTTTTGCCAGTCT
>JANORY010000248.1:0-2642 GCA_031415535.1 Burkholderiales bacterium
AGTACCCGCTGCTTTTGATAGTCGTGAATCACCGACCAGAGCAGCGGCAAGGACGCCACCGCGAGTATGAGCAGTCCAATGATGATGCGCCAACGCAGGCCGGCCAGAAAAATGACATAGGCACCGGCCGCCGTGACCAAAATGGCGGTGCCCAGATCCGGCTGACGTGCGATCAGCAGCGTTGGAATCGTCAGCATGATCGCGGCAATCAGAAAATCAAACCAGCGATAGGCACCTTCGCGCCGCTGGAAGTACCAGGCCAGCATTAGCGGCATCGCGATCTTCATGATCTCGGAGGGCTGAATGCGGGTAAAGCCGATGTTGAGCCAGCGCCGGGCGCCCTTGGTGACGTCACCGAACAGGGCGACGGCGACCAAGAGGCCCAAGCCGATGATAAACGTCGGTAGGGCGAGGCGCATCAAGAGGCCCGGATTAATGCAGGCCACCACGAACATCACGATGAACGCGACGCCCATGTTGCGCATATGTGACTCGAAGCGGCCCGGGAAATCATGCGCTGCCGAGTACATGTTGACTGAGCTGATAAAACAGATGAGCACGAGCACGGTCATCAAGGTTGGATCGAAGACCAATAAAGAGGATCGCAGGCGAGCGCGCCAATCAATCGGGTCCATGCCTATTGATCCATGCCTATTGATTCATTCTTATTGCCGCGCCGCTTCTTGCGGGGTGATCGGTTCGGGCGTCATGTTCTCGGGCACATCACGCAGGTCCGGGTCCACCGGCCCGTCATCGTACTTGCCGGAGAACGGATCGGATTGATCCTTCGGCAACTTGCCGAGCAGGTAGTAGTCGAACACCTTGCGGGTGATGGGCGCTGCCGCCGCCGCACCAAAACCACCGTTTTCGACGATCACCGCTAACGCAATTCTGGGTTTGTCCACCGGTGCGAAGCCGACAAACAGCGAGTGGTCGCGGAAGCGCTCGGCGATCTTCTTCGCATCGTACTTTTCGTTCTGCTTCATGCCGATCACCTGCGCGGTACCGGTCTTGCCGGCAGCGACATACTCGGCACCCGCGAAGGCATGACGGCCGGTGCCAAACTTGTTGACGTCGACCATCGCCGACTTGACCAGCGCGAGATACTCGGGTTTCAGCGGGATGATGGTTTTATCGTCAGGCTTGACGATGGCGCTACGTTCCTTGGTCTGCGGATTCTCGGTGTAGCGCACCAAATGCGGCTTGCGCGCAACACCATCGGCGGCCAGCGTTGCCATGGCATTCGCCAACTGAGTCATCGTGAACGAGTTGTAGCCCTGGCCAATGCCGATCGACGGGGTTTCGCCGGGATACCACTTTTGTTTGTAACGCCTGGTTTTCCAACCGGTTGAAGGCAGAATGCCGCTGGTTTCGTTCTCGATGTCAATGCCGGTCAATTGACCGAAGCCCCATGGCTTCATGAAATCATGCAACTTGTCGACGCCCATTTCATACGCTGCACCGTAGTAGTAGGTGTCCGATGAAACCACGATCGAGCGATGCAAATTGACGCTGCCGTTGCCACCCGGTTTCGAGTCGCGAAAACGGTGCCCGCCCAACATGTAGTAGCCAGGATCATGAATCGTGAAGCCGGCGGTACGCGTGCCAGTTTCCAGTACCGCCAGCGCCATGAAGGGTTTGTAGGTCGAGCCAGGCGGGTAGGTGCCGCGCAGCGGACGGTTCAAGAGCGGCTTGTCTTCGTTTTCATTGAGGGCCGCCCAGGCCTGCGGGTCAATGCCGTCGACAAAGAGGTTCGGATCGAAGGTGGGTTTCGACACAAAGGCCAGCACTTCACCGGTCGCCGGTTCGATCGCGACCAACGCGCCGCGCCGTTCACCAAACCAGTCTTCAATCAATTTTTGCAGTTTGACATCGATCGACAATTGCAAGTTTGAACCCGGTTTGGCGGGCTCGCGCGACAGCGAACGGACGGTTCGACCGCCAGCCGAAACCTCGACCTCTTCAGAACCCGCCTCACCGTGCAAAATCCGTTCGTAGGATAACTCAAGGCCGACCTTGCCCATATGCGTCGAGCCGGCGTACTCGGCTTCCATGTCGGTCTCTTCGAGTTTGCGTTTGTCCTCCGGTGACATGCGGCCGATGTAGCCGAGAATATGCGAGGCGGTTTCGCCCAGCGGGTAGGTTCGAAACTGTCGTGCCTTGATCTCCACGCCGGTAAAGCGAAAGCGCGCGACCGCCAGCTTGGCGACCTCTTCGTCGCTAAGTCGGCTCTTCAGTGGAATCGATTCATAGTTCTTCGAGTCTTCAACCAGTCGCTTGAAGCGACGCCGATCGCGGCTGTTGATCTCGACGATTTTGCCAAGCTCATCGATCGTGCGATCCAGGTTGTTGATCAGACTCGGTACCAGCTCAAGCGTATAGGCGGAGATATTATCTGCCATCAGGATGCCGTTACGGTCGTAGATCAGACCCCGCATCGGTGCCACCGGCACCAGCGAAATACGATTGTCCTCGGCCTGCGAATGAAAATCGTCATAGCGATAGACCTGCAAATAGGTGAATCGCGCAATCAGTATGCCAAACAGAGTCAATACGAAGGCCAGCGCAAAACCGAGCCGAATACGCAGGCGATGCAACTCCAGTTCATTATTGCGAACTTCTATCATCTCAGATCGGCCGGT
>JANORY010000249.1:0-5675 GCA_031415535.1 Burkholderiales bacterium
GTCGCCCCGACCTTGCGCAGCATTGGCGCTGCCGAATTGGTCCGACTGCAGCGTAAATTGCGGCGCGAATTCGAAGCGCTGCAGTCGATCGACTTTTTTCCAGGTGATGCCAGCGCTGACGCGCAACTGGCTTGGCTCGAGCTCGGAAAGAATTTTGATCGAGTTCTGTCGCCCGATGAACCACAAGAAGCGTCCGGCCAGATTCAACGTCGCGATGTGCAGCAATTTCAAAGCCAAGTTTGGGCAACCCGTCAGCGGCTTGGGGTCGATCGAGTCGCCAGCGCCTGGCTCATCTTGCGGTTCATCGATCAGCAGGCGCGCTTCCAATGGTTGACCCAGCCTGCCGATTGTCCCGCCACGGCGATCAGTTTTGATTTTGATGGCGCGATCTTCAGCCACGTTGGCGAGTACGTGAGCTTTGAGACCCTGATGTCGAGCTTCGGATTGGACGGCGACCCGGCGCTCGCGCGTCTGGCCTTGATGATTCGTTCGCTCGACACTGGCGGCGAGCCAGTGCCCGAGGCGAGCGGCTTCGAGGCCGTGTTGGCGGGTGCACGCGCGCGCCTGCCGGATGACGATGCTCTGCTCGCCGAAATGAGCGGCGTGCTGGATTCACTTTATAGCCATTTTCAGCGCCGCAAGGTGCCCGTGCCTAAAGCGGGTGTGGAGTCATCATGAAGTGGATCACCTGCCCGAGCATCAGTTGCAGGACATCGCCGCCGAAGTTGGCGCAATCCCCTTCGATGTGGACGGTGTTGAACTGACGCACGTTGGCAAGTTGTGCTCATTCGACGCCTTCATCAAAAAGTATCAACTGCAGGATCCGGCGCTCGATCGATTGGCGCGCATCGTGCGCGGCTCTGACACGGACATCTCGCGCTCGCCCCGCAATGTGCTGGTCTGCTGGCGATCGCTTTGGGAATGTCCACAACGATTACGATGACCATGAGATTTTGCGACAGAGTAAGGGCGTGTACAACGCGCTGTATGCATGGTGCGCGTCAGACAATGACGCGCGTGTTCACTTCCGCGCAGGCAGGATTTCAAAGCTTCTGGAATCGGGCACACAAGGTGCGAGCCGACTGATCGGCCAACAGCTCAGGCGTCACTACCGAGAGAATCGCTAACTCGAAAATCGGGTCATTCGACCGTCACCGATTTGGCCAGATTTCGTGGCTTGTCGACATCGGTACCCTTGGCGAGTGCCGCATGATAGGCCAGCAACTGCAGTGGCACCACGTGCAGAATCGGTGACAACAGCCCGGCATGATCGCCGAGGTTGATGATGTTCAAATTATCATCGGGCTCGATGTGCGTATCGCGATCGGCGAACACAAACAGCTCGCCGCCCCGAGCGCGGACTTCCTGAAGATTCGACTTGAGTTTTTCGATCAGCATGTCATTTGGCGCAATGACCACCACCGGCATGTTCGAATCGACCAGCGCCAGCGGGCCGTGCTTGAGCTCGCCGGCCGCGTAAGCCTCGGCGTGTATGTAGGTAATTTCCTTCAGTTTCAACGCACCTTCCATCGCAATCGGAAAATGCACACCGCGACCCAGGAACAACGCATGTTCGCGTGACGCAAATCGTTTCGCCCAATGACGTACCGCCGGTTCGCAGCCCAACACATTGTTCAATGCCGCCGGCAGATGACGCAATTGCTTCAACAACTCTTGTTCAGTAGCCGGGGCCAGCCGACCACGCTGTTTGGCCAGCACCAAGGTCAAAATAAACAGTGCCGCCAACTGAGTCGTGAAGGCCTTGGTCGAGGCCACGCCAATTTCGGGGCCGGCGCGGGTCAGAAAGCGCAGTTTCGATTGACGAATCAGCGCTGACTCCGGCACATTGCAAATCGACAAGGTATCGTTCATGCCCTGCGATTTTGCGAACTGCAATGCCGCCAGGGTATCGGCGGTTTCGCCCGATTGGGATATGGTAATGACCAGCGTATCCGCCAACGGGACCGATTCACGGTACCGATACTCACTGGCGATCTCGACGCTGGTGGTAATCTTGGCTAGGCTTTCGAGCCAGTACTTGGCGACTACACCCGAGTGATAACTCGTGCCACAGGCGAGAATCAGAACTTGTTTGGTCTTCGCAAAAATATCTTCGGCATCTGCGCCGAACAGTCCGGCTGACAAGGACGAAGCGCTGGTGACCATTTCGAGCGTATTGGCAATGGCACCGGGCTGCTCGAAAATTTCCTTTTGCATGTAATGATCATATTTGCCGAGCTCGATCGCATCGCTGCTCAGTTGGCTCTCAATGATTGGGCGCTGCACCGCGCTGCCGTCCGCATCGAAAATCTTGTAGCCCTGCAGGCCGATTTCGACGACATCGCCTTCTTCAAGATAGGTGACATACTTGGTAACCTGCAACAGCGCCGAGGTATCCGAGGCAAGGAAGTTTTCGCCCTGACCGCTGCCGGCATTGCCAATACCCAAGAGGAGCGGTGAGCCCTTGCGTGACCCCACTACTGTGTGCGGCTGGTTACTTGAGATAGCGGCGATGGCATAGGCACCATCGAGTTGTCTGACCGTGTTCTGGACTGCCTGAATCAGGGTCTGGCCGAGCGACACAAACGAGTGCAGCATATGGGCAATCACTTCGGTGTCGGTCTCGGACGCAAATTGGTAGCCCGCCAACTTCAGTTTGTTGCGCAGCACTTCATGATTCTCAATAATGCCGTTGTGCACGACCGAAACATCAACGCCTTTGCCACTCGAAATATGCGGATGCGCATTTTTTTCGGTGACGCCGCCGTGGGTTGCCCAGCGGGTGTGGGCGATGCCGGTCGGCGCATCGGCATTGACCTCACGAGCGCGTGCTTCGAGCTCGGCGACGCGACCCACCGATCGAACCCGTTCCATGGTGCCGTTGAGCAACGCGATACCGGCCGAGTCGTAACCGCGATACTCAAGTTTTCGCAAACCCTCGATCAAAATCGGTACGACGTTTCTAGAGGCGACTGCGCCGACAATTCCGCACATGTTCAGTACTCCTGCTTCACGATTTCTTGGCTTTCACCGGGCGCTTCCAAGTGCTTCGATGGATCTGATCTTTCGAGTTCATGACCAGACTGCCCGGCGGTACGTCTTTCCACACCGTGGTACCGGCGGCAGTGGTCGAACCCTTGCCTACCGTGACCGGTGCGACCAGTTGTGTGTCCGATCCGATATGAACATCGTCTTCGATGATGCTCAGATGCTTATAAGCACCATCATAGTTACAAGTGATCGTACCGGCACCGATATTGACGTGCTGGCCGACGTGCGCATCACCTACATAGGACAGATGGTTGGCTTTCGAGTGGTTACCCATTCGCGTGGCCTTCAATTCAACAAAATTGCCGATATGATTGTCTTCGCCCAATTCGGTGCCGGGGCGCAGGCGCGCGAACGGACCGATCTGGCCTGCGACGCCAATGATTGACTGAACGATGTGGCTGAATCCGAACACTTCGGTACGGGCCGCAATGCTCGAGTCACGCACGACACAGTTCGGTCCAAGCCGCACACCATCGCCCAGTTCCACTCGGCCTTCGAACACGCAGTTGACATCGATAAAGACATCGCGGCCGCAGATCAGTGAGCCTCGAACATCGATGCGCGCCGGGTCGGCGAGGGTCACGCCGGCTTCCATCAGTGCCAACGCAATAGTGCGCTGGTGGATGCGTTCAAGCTCGGCCAACTGCACCTTGCTGTTGACACCATCGGCTTCCCAGGTGTCTTTTGGATGGGTGGCAATGATCGGTACGCCGTCACGAACCGCCGCCGCAACGATATCGGTCAGGTAGTACTCTTTTTGTGCGTTGTTGTTGGACAGGCCTTGCAGCCAGCGCTTGAGCTGTGCGGTCGGTGCGACCAGGATGCCGGAGTTGATCTCATTGATCGTTCGAGTCGCCCCATCGGCGTCCTTGTGCTCAACAATGGCATGAATCTGACCGTCTTTTCTGACGATTCGGCCGTAGCCGCTCGGATCGGCCAGGAAAACGGTGAGGATGGCCAATCGATCCGAACCCGCCGCAGCGATCAATGCTTGCAGGGTCTCCAAGCGGGTGAGCGGTACGTCGCCGTACAGGATCAGGGTCGGATGTGCGTCGTCCAGATACGGGACTGCTTGCAGAACGGCATGACCAGTGCCCAACTGCGGTTCTTGCTTGGCCCAGACAATGTCGTCGGCTTTGAGCTGATTCGGTACCGCATCGCCGCCATGTCCGTAAATTCCAACCAACTGTCCGCTAGACTTTGGGTGCTGGATCGCGTCGGCCTGATGCGTTGCCGGTGCGTTAGTCATGAGCTGTCGGGCGGTGTCTAGAACGTGGCCTAGCAGAGGTTTACCAGCAATCGGATGTAGCACTTTTGGCAGGTCGGATTTCATCCGTTTGCCCATTCCGGCGGCTAACACAACGATGTTCATATTCTTTTATATTTCAGGTACTTACGGCAAGTTTTGGAATGATCGGGCTAGTCAAGGATGGTAGCATGGGGGTACTAAAGCGATGGTGGCCGTTGGTCGTCAGTTGCCTGCTCGCAACAGGCTGTTCAATGGTGACGCTGGGCTATGAATTCTTCCCATCGGCGGCGCTTTGGCAGCTTGAGACTTATCTGCCGCTGGACAGTGATCAGCGTGCCATTGCGAGTCGCCGTTTGACCGAGTTGCACGGTTGGCATCGGCAAAAGCAGCTTCCCGCCTATGCTGAATTCGTTAAGTCGCAACGACAGCAACCGCTTACTTCTTCTAATACCGAACAGGCTGGCAAAGTACGGCAATGGGGCTTCGGCCGGGGGCAGCCGATTGGCGAGAAGCTGGCACCCGGCATGGCGGAATTGCTGGTTACGCTGACCCCAGCGCAGATTGAAAGGGTCAAAGAACAATTCGCCAAGGCGAATCGCAAGCTGCGTAATGAGTACCTGCCGTCGGCTAGCTCAAGCTGGTTCGGCCGCAAGGACAGCGCCTCGGAGCCCCAAGGCGGCGGTGCTGTCGAACGCCAGCAGGTGCTGTTGAAGGCTCGCCAGGCGGCACGCGCCGAACGAATGCAAAAACGTATTGAATATTTTCTGGGCGACCTGAGCGCAGAGCAGTTGAAACAATTGCGCAAACTCAGTGACGAGCAACCCCACTACGAGGAAATTTATTTCACCGAACGTGAGGCGCGGCAAAGCCGGTTTCTGGCCTTGCTTGACAACCTGACGAAGACGCCGGTGTCGCCGGCCGATGCCGAGCGACAATGCAAAGTTTTTCTGGCTGGATTGTGGATCAGTCAGGACTCCGCGCGGCAAGCGCGGATCGAGGAAACTTCGCGCTTGAATGACCAGTTGACCGCCCGTATGCTGGTCGGCGCGAGCGCTGCTCAGCAAAGCCATTATTCGGAGCGATTGCTGAGCTGGGAACGGGACTTTATTCGCATGGCGGGGCTTGACTAGTACGCTCGGCCTGAGTGAGCCTAGGGACGCGGTTTGATCAGCTTAACTGGCGGGTCTGCTCGCGGTAGACCTGCGGCACCAGGGAGCCGACCAGCATGCCGACCAACGCCGCGCCGAGGCCGTTCAATTGCGGCGGCACCAGGGCGTCGGCAAAACTCTGCTCACAAATCAACCAGGTTGCGAGTCCCAAAAGCACCGAAAGCAGTGCGCCTTGGGTGGTAGATCGACGCCAGAACAGGCCAAAC